>JAKONM010000304.1 GCA_022701925.1 Microbacteriaceae bacterium | reverse complement strand
GCATAGGTCAGGTTCCCGGCCGGGGCGGCGGTCCAGGAGATCCAGCGCGTCGACCCGTCCTTGTGTCGATAGCGGTTGACGATACGGGGCAGCCCGCCCCCGGCCGCCTCGGTATAGGCCTCGACCGTCCCGGCATGGTCCTCGGCGAGGACGAACTCGTTGACGTGGTGTCCGACCAGTTCCTCCGCCTCGTAGCCGAGCAGCAGGGTCCAGGCCGGGTTGACCCGCCGGAACACCCCCTCGAAATCAATGATCAGCATCAGGTCCGGGGCGGTGTCCCACATCAGATCCCGCTCGGTCGTGCGCTCCTCAACCCGCTGCTCCAGGGTCGCGTTCAGGCTCCGCACCTCGTCGAGCGCCTGCTCCAGGTTGTCCTGGCTCTCCTTGAGCGCGGCGTCGGCCACCACCCGCTGGGTGGTCTCGTTGGTGAAGATGAAGAGCCCCGCGATCCCGCCATCGGCATCAAGCACCCGGGAGTAGGAGAAGGTGAACCAGGTCTGAGCCGCCCCCCGGTCGGTGTCGAGCTTCCAGGGTAGGTCCTCGAAGCGACGGGTGCGGCCGGCGAAGGCGTCCGCGATGATGGGCTGGGCCTGTTCCCAGGCGTCGGCCCAGACCCGGTCGAAGCGCTCGCCGGTCGCCCAAGCGAGCCGCGGCCCGAGCAGCCGGGAATAGGTGTCGTTGAAGAAGAAATGCAGGTCCGGCCCCCAGGCCAGGATCATGCTCTCGGGCGAGTTCAGAACCAGCGAGAGGGCGGTCCGGAACTCGGACGACCACGTCTCCGGCGGACCGAGAGGATGGTCCGACCAGTCGCGCTCGCGGATGAGGCGAGCGGCCTCACCGCCCCCAGCCAGGAATGCCGTCTTGTCGCTCACCACCTCATGCCCCGCGAAAATCGTTTCGGGCCTCGGAGGCTAAGCCTCGGCTTGGGCTCCATGTGTCGGTGACGCGAGCATGGGCGGACATTTGGGAATTCGGCCTCGGGTTCTAAAAGTTGGGACGCGGTTTCCCGAGCACAGGGTTCAACGCTCGACGGCGAGGCTCGGTCCGCCGAGTGCGCCAACTGAATCGTCGTTGCCGTCGCGGGATGATACGAGACGGGACCGAGCCCCATCGTCATCGGTCCTTCCGCGGCCGCCCTGGGGAAGCGCCCTGCACACCGACAGGGGCGGCGACGCGTTTCGCCACGCCCATCAGCTCTTGCCGCAGGTCGAACAGGGAGCCGTCGGACAGACACACCCGATATATGACGTCCTGCCGCGCCTTCGAGACGTTCTCTTCCAGCCCGGGCCCTGTCGTGTCGGAGATGTCATTCGGGCTCTGAGGTGGCCGACACGACCGACGATACCGGTTGCGACATGACCGGGGCCGGCAGCCGAAACCGGAAGGTCGTCCCACGGTCGATGACGCTTGTCACCGTCAGGACGCCTCCCTGGCGCTCGACCAGGTCTCGACAAAGCAACAGGCCGAGACCGGTACCGCGCTCGCCCGCAGTGCCGTTCGTCGTCGTGCGCCTGTCGAGCCGGAACAGGTCGTCGACCTTCCCCGGCGGCATGCCGACGCCGGTGTCGGTCACCGAAATCTCCACCTCGTCGCCGTCGCGTCGACCGGCCACCGTGACGGTCCCGCCCGGCAGCGTGAACTTGACCGCGTTGCTCACGAGGTTGCGCAGCACCGTCGCGAGCATGTCCCGCTGTGCCCGAACGGCGACCCGGTCGCACGTGACCACCAAGTCGATGCCCTTGTCGGCGGCAGCCTCGGACGCGCCCTGCATCACCTCGGTGGCGAGGGCGTCGAGGCCGACGTCTGTCAGGGCCACCGCCATCGTGTCCATCTGCAGGCTGGCCCAGGAGAACAGGCTTTCGAGCAGGTCGTAGGCCTGCGTCGCCGCCTCATGGATGCCTTTCGCCCGGCGCTCGACGGACGCGGGGTCGCGCGCCGCGACGGCCTTTCCCAACACCTCCGATAGACCGAGGAGCGCCTGGAACGGATTGCGCAGGTCATGGGCGATGATCGAGAACAGAAGGGATTTCTGCCGATTCAGCGTATCGAGTTCGAGCGACTTCGCTTCCGCCTCGCGCCGTGCCACGGCGAGCTCCGCCTGGAAGGCGCGCCTGGCCTCGGCGTAGCGGATCGCCCGTGCCAGGCCGGAGGGCGTGACCTCGGCCTTGTCGAGGTAGTCGAGCGCGCCCGCACGCATCAGGCGCGTCGCGAGGTCCGGGTCGGCCTCGCCGGTCAGCATCAGCACCGCCCGCGAATGCCCCTCGGCCTCCAGCAGCGTCCTGAGCAGTGCGAACGTGTCGATGCCCGGGAGGCGGTAGTCGAGCAGCACGCAGTCGAAGGTTTCCAGTGCGGCGAGGCGCAGGCCCTCGTCGCCTCCAGGCGCCTCCGTCAGCGTGTGCTTGAGCCCGGACTTGGCCAATGCCCGGCGCACGGCCGCCCGGTCAACCGCGTCGTCGTCGATCAGCAGGATGCGGGTCGGGGAAGTCACGCTCTGGCTCAGGCCGGGAACTCGACCACCTTCCAATAGTGTTCCAGCAGCGCGACCGCCTCCATGAAGGTGTTGGCCGGGTCGCGCTTGACGATGTAGCCGGCGACGTTGTGGCCGTAGGCCCGCATCCTGTCCTCGTCGGCCTTC
>JAKONM010000301.1 GCA_022701925.1 Microbacteriaceae bacterium | reverse complement strand
CCAGGTAGGGGCGGCCCCCGACCTCCTCGGCGACCGCGTGCGTCCGCTCCGGGTTGCGGCCGACGACCGCGACCTCGGCGCCCAGCAGCGCCAGCTCGCGGGCGGCCGCCCGGCCGATGCCGCTGCTGGCGCCGGTGACGACGACGGTGCGGCCCTCCATGCGCCCGGGCTCGGGCAGCGAGACGCTCATGCGCGGCCGTCCGTCTCGAGCAGGCGCAGCCAGACCTCGCTGACGGTCGGGTAGGCGGGCACCGCGTGCCACAGGCGGTCGATCGGCACCTCGCCCACCACGGCGATCGTGGCGGCCTGCAGCATCTCGCCCGTGTCCGGGCCGACGAAGGTCGCCCCGACGACGACGTCGCGCTCGTCGTCGATCACCAGCTTCGCGCGGCCGACGTACTCGTCGTCGTAGACGGAGGCGCCCGCCACCGCGGCCAGGTCGTACTCGGCGGTGCGGACCTTCGTGCCCGCCTTCCGGGCCGCGTCCTCGGTGAGGCCGACGGACGACGCCTCCGGGTCGGTGAAGGTGACCTGCGGCACCGCGGCGTGGTCGGCCGTCGCCGTGAAGCGGGTCCAGGGCCCGGTGTCGGCGCCCTCGCCGGCGCTGCGCGCCGCGATGACCCGGCCGGCGGCGCGCGCCTGGTACTTGCCCTGGTGGGTCAGCAGCGCGCGGTGGTTCACGTCGCCGACCGCGTAGAGCCACGGGTCGTCGGCGTTGGTGCCGGCGTCGACCAGCATCGTGTCGTCCACGGTCAGCCAGTCGCCGTCGGTGAGGCCGACGGACTCGAGCCCCAGGCCCGCGGTGCGCGGCGTGCGGCCGGTCGCGACCAGCACCTCCGCCGCGGTCACCTCGGACCCGTCGTCCAGCGTCGCCGTGACGCCGCCGTCGCCGCGGTGCACGGCGGTGACGCCGACCCCCGTGCGCACGTCGGCGCCGCGCCCGCGCAGCGCGTCCGCCACCAGCTCGCCGGCGAAGGGCTCCATGCCGCTCAGCAGCCCGCCCCGGGCCAGCACGGTCACCGTCGCGCCGAGGTCGGTGTAGGCGGTGGCCATCTCGCTGCCGACGACGCCGCCGCCGATCACGATCAGGCTCTCGGGCACGGCGGTGGCGGCGGTGGCCTCGCGGGAGGTCCACGGCTCCGCCTCGGCCAACCCGTCGATCGGGGGCACGGCCGCCGCGCTGCCGGTGCACACCGCGACCGCGTGCCGGGCCTCCAGCACCGTCTCCCCGCCGTCGACCGCGGTGACCACGACGCGCTTCGGCCCGTCGATGCGGCCGAAGCCGCGCACCAGGTCGATGCCCGCGGACTGCAGCCACGCGACCTGGCCGCCGTCGTCGTAGTCGGACACCTGCGCGTCGCGCCGTGCCAGCACGGCCGCGGCGTCGAGCCGCCCGGTCGCGGCCTCCCGGGCTCCGCCGACGTGCTGGGCCGCTCGCAGTGCGGCTCCCGGGCGCAGCAGCGCCTTCGAGGGCATGCACGCCCAGTAGGAGCACTCGCCGCCGACCAGCTCGGACTCGACGATGACGCAGCTGACGCCCTGCTTGCGGGCGTAGTCGGCGACGTTCTCACCCACCGGTCCCGCTCCGATGACGATCAGGTCGTAGGTCTCGGCCACGGTGCAGCCCCCTCCCGCGCGGTCGTCGCGCGTGTCGTGTTCAGTGCCCGGTCCACACCGGGTCGCGTCGTTCGCGGAACGCCCGCACGCCCTCGGCGGCGTCGGCCGAGGCGGCCAGCCGCTGCAGCGCCGGGCCCAGGTCGGCGAAGCCCTCCCGCTCGGCGGTGCCGCGCGCGGCGCGGGAGGCCGCCAGCACCGCGGAGACCGCCAGGGGCGCCTGCTCCGCGATGCGCTGAGCGATCGCCGTCGCGGCCGACAGCTCGGTGCCGTCGCCCACCACCTGCTGCACCAGGCCGATCCGCAGGGCCTCGGCGGCGTCGAACCGCTCGGCGGTGAGCATCCAGCGCATCGCGTTGCCCCAGCCGACCGCGGCCGGGAACCGCGCGGTCGCGCCGCCGAAGGGCAGGATGCCGCGGGCCACCTCGATCTGGCCGAAGGTCGCCGAGTCGGCCGCGACCGCCACGTCCGCGGCCAGGATCAGCTCGATGCCCAGCGTCAGGCAGAGCCCGTGCACCGCGACGACCACCGGCTTCGTCCGCGGCGGCCCGCTGAGGCCCCACGGGTCGGGCTGGTCCTCCGCGCGGAAGTCGATGCCGCCGCCGGCCAGGTCGCCGCCCACGTCGCCGAGGTCGAGCCCGGCGGTGAAGTCGTCGCCCAGGGCGTGCAGCAGGCCGACGCGCACGCCGTCCTCCTGCTCCAGCCTCGCGAAGGCAGCGGCGAGCCCGCGCAGCATGCCGCGGTCGGCGGCGTTCTTCTTGGCCGGGCGGTTCAGGCCGATGCGCAGGATCGCGCCGTCGCGCTCCACCAGCACCCGCGGCTCGTCATCCGGCACCTTCGCACGGTAGCCCGGCCGACCATGGCGCCCGCTGGACGGGGCGGTCCGGCGCGGGGGGAGTCAGGCCGCGGGGCGCTGGCGGGCGGTCAGGGCCGAGAGCACGCGCAGCACCGCCGGCAGGTCGGCGGCCGCGTCGGCGGGGGAGGCGGGCGCGAACTCGGTGATGCCGGCACCGGCCAGCGGGAAGCGCTCCCGCAGGGCGCGGATCGCGGCGACCAGCGCCGGCACGCGCACCCCGAACGGCTCGGGCAGCTGCACGGAGGCGATCTCGTCCGGGTCCAGCACGTCGAGGTCCACGTGCACGTAGACCGAGTCCGCGCCGCTGGCCTCCACCGCCGCGACGAGCGCCGCGGGGTCGTCGAGCTGCGCGGGGGAGTGCAGCGTCAGGCCCGCCTCCGCGATGAACGCGTCCTCCTCCGGGTCGCAGGCGCGCACGCCGGCCAGCACCAGCCGGCGGGGGTCGAGGCCCGGCTGCAGCACCAGGCCGTCCGCCCCGTCGCCCAGCAGCGCGCGGGCGACCATGCCGTGGAACGCTCCGCTGGGCGACGTGGCCGGCACGTGCAGGTCGGGGTGCGCGTCGAACCAGACGACGGCGAGGCCCGGGTGCGCGGCCAGGGCGGCGCCCACCGCGCCCAGCTCGACGCCGCAGTCGCCCCCGATCACGACCGTCGGGTCGTCGCCCGCCGCGCGGGTCAGCGCCTCGACCACGCCGTCGCGCACGCCGGACAGCGCGGAGTAGCGGTGCACGTCGGTGCCCAGCGCGTCGCCGGCGCCCAGCGGGACCTCGACCCCGGTCGTCGCGGACGAGGGCAGGTCGCCGCGGATCGCCTCCGCGCCGTCCATCAGCCGCATCGACCGGCTCGACGAGGAGCCCTGCCACTGCGGCACCACCAGGAATCGTGCCGGCATGGTCCCGACCCTACTCAGCGGAGCCGACGGCGGGAGGGGTCGCGACGGCGGTCAGCGGCGCGGCTTCGTGTCGCAGTCGCGGCAGATCGTCTTCACCGAGTGCGGGGCGACGCCGGTCGCGCTCATCGCGAAGAACGGCACCTCGTACATGCTGGCGCGGCGGCAGCGGTCGCAGGTGTCGCCGGTGCGGCGCGCGTCGCCGTTGGTGATCAGGGCGCGGTGCGCGGGGTGCGTCTCGCAGACGCAGAAGACGCGCTCGCCGACCTGGCGGGGGCCGTCGGCGGCCAGCACGTAGAGGCCGACGGAGAAGACGCCCTCGCGCCGGCAGCGCGTGCAGGTGGCGTCGAGGGGCACGGGGCTGCCGGAGGTGGTGCTCGAGGACGTGCGGGGCTCGGCCATGGGGCACACGATCACCCCGCCGCCCGCGGTCGGGGCGCAGGCCCGGCGGCGTGTCCGCCTTCGCGCGCCGGGCGCGTGCGACGCGACCGCCCGTCAGCCGGCGTCGACCGGGCGGCGGCGGCGGGAGTGGTCGTCGACGGCCGTCAGCACCGCCGTGGCGCCCTCCAGCGCGCGGCACCGGCCGCGCAGCTCGCCGTGCGTGTCGACGACCAGGAACCGCCGTGGCTGCTCGCTGGTGCCGAGGTGCCCGTCGGGCCCGATCGCGACCCGCAGGTGCGGCTCCGGATGCCGCCGCCCGACCTCTCCCACCGTGGTCGCCGTCCGGTTCACGACGCCCCTCCGCGGGATCGCGGAGCAGCACCGTCGGAGCCCGATCGCGCAGACCGGCGGGTCGGCGACGACGCGGCGTCGGAAGGGGGTGGAGGCCCGGCGCCCGCCTGACACGCGGGGTCCGGGCCTCGTCGAGGCGGAGGGAGGCTACCCCGTGGGGGCCGGAGCGGCGCCCCTGGGGACGGAGCGGCGGTGGTGCCGTGCAGCCGCACGGCCCCGGGATGCGGAGAGGGCCCGGGTGGACGTCGTGACGTCCACCCGGGCCCTCTCCATCGGCGCCCCCAGCAAGATTCGAACTTGCGCCCCTGCCTCCGGAGGGCAGTGCTCTATCCCCTGAGCTATGGGGGCCGGTGGGACGTCCCGAGGCTAGCAGCCCCTCGGCCGCCCGGGTCCGCCCCGCCGCCGGATCACGGCCGCGGGGGCGGGGGCGGACCCGCCGGCGTCAGCCGTTGATGTCGCGCGTCGCCTGCCCCAGGGCCTCGCGCAGCTCGTCGGCGTCGTAGGCCTTCACGTAGCCGGGCTGGTCGCGCTCGCTGCGCCAGCTCTCCGACACTGCACCGCCGTCGACCGGCTCGAAGCCGAACTCGTCCATCATCGCGGCGACGGTCGCCCGCGCCTCGGCGTCGTTCCCGTAGACCGCGAGGGCCCGCCGGCCGGGGGTGCCGGAGGGGGAGCCCTTCGTGGTGAGGTCCGCCGCCATGATGTGGTTGTAGGCCTTGACGACCTTCGAGTCGGGCAGGTGGGCCTGCAGCAGCCCGGCCGTCGTCTCCGTCGCGTCGTCCAGCGGCACGATGCGGCCGTCGCGCTGCGGGTAGTAGTTGTTGGTGTCGATGACGACCTTGCCGCGCAGCGGGGCGACGGGCACGCGGTCGATGTTCTTCAGCGGGATGGTGACGACGACCACGTCGCCCGCGGCCGCCGCGTCCTCCGCCGTGGCGGCGGTGACGCCGTCGCCGATCTCGGCCACGAGGTCGGTCAGGGTCTCCGGGCCGCGCGAGTTGCTGATGACGACCCGGTAGCCGTGGGCGACGCCGAGCCGTGCGAGCTGCGAGCCGATGTTGCCCGCGCCGATGATGCCGATGGTGGTGATGTCCTGCACAGTCATGCCGGGGTCAAGTCGTCGCGTCCCGGCGGTATGCCCGGCTCCCGGCGCCTGTCAGGCTGCTCCCATGCGACGCACGGTCTCCGCCGCCTTCGACCTCGACGTCACCGCGGACGCGGACCTGGTGCTGGCGGTCGCCGTCGCCCGCCTGCCGGGCCTCGCGGTGGAGGAGCGGCTGCAGGTGCGGCAGGACGGCCGCGACCTGCCGCTCGAGGAGCTGACGGAGGCGACGGGCACCCGGCTGCACCTGGCGCACGCCGGGGTCGGCCCGGTGGCCGTGCGCTACGAGGCGCAGGCGGAGGGGCGCGCCGAGCCCGTCCCGGTCGACCCCCTGGACCTGATCGCCCACCGGCGGCCCAGTCGCTACAGCGAGTCCGACCAGCTGCTCGCGACCGCGCAGGCCGAGTTCGGCGGCCTGGCCGGCAAGGCGCTGCTCGACGCGGTCTCGTCGTGGGTCGGCGCCCGGCTGTCCTACGTGCCGGGCTCCAGCCGACCGACCGACGGCGCGACCGAGACCTGGCTGGCGCGCGCCGGGGTCTGCCGCGACTACGCCCACCTGGTCGTCGCGCTGCTGCGCGCGCTCGACGTGCCCGCGCGGCTGGTGGCGGTCTACGCCCCGGGCCTCGACCCCATGGACTTCCACGCCGTCGCGGAGGCCTTCGTCGAGGACGCGTGGCACGTCGTCGACGCGACGGCGCTCGCGCCGCGCGGCACCCTGCTGCGCATCGCCACCGGGCGCGACGCCGCCGACACGGCGTTCCTCACGACCATCGGGGGCGGCGTGGACTTCCTCCGCATGCGGGTGACCGCGGTGGCGGACGCCCTGCCGGACGACGACGTCACGGCCCTCGTCCGACTCGGCTGATCCCGGGTCAGGGCGTCGGGGCGGGCGTCGGCGCCGGGGTGACGACCGCCGACGCGGAGGGGGCGGGCTCGAGTCCCAGCGCGGCCTCGGCCGCGGCGACCACCTCGATCGCGTCGCCCGGCTCCAGGAACCGGTTCGAGCGCGCGGAGATCCAGGTGCGGCCGTGGAAGGCGTCGACCCGCCCCACGTGGTCGACGACCTCGAAGTAGGCCTCGCCGCCGTAGGTGGGCACCGAGTTGCTGCGGCGCACCAGGTCGTTCTTCAGCGCCGCGGCGTCCGCGGCGGACGGCTTGGCGACGGCGACCTCCAGCACGTCGCCGGCGGCGTCGCCGAAGGCGCAGGCCGTGCCGCCGATGGCGGTCAGCTGCGCGGCGACCGAGCCCGCCTCGGGCTGCCAGTCCTCGGTCCGCTCGAGGTCGGGCAGCAGGGCCTGGGCGACGCGCTTCGGCAGCAGCTTCTTGCACTTCACCGTCACGGGCGTCGCGTCGTCGGCGGTCTGCGTGGGCGGCGGGGTGCTGGGGCCGGGCAGGGGCGCCTCCGACGGGGTCGCCGCCGGCGCCGAGGTGCGGGGCGCCGCCACGGCGCCGACCGGGTTCGAGGTGCAGCCGGTCAGCGCGGCGGCGCCGACCAGCAGCACCGCCGGCAGCACGACGACGCGCAGCAGTCGCGTTCCCACCATCCCCATCCCTCCGCGCCCGGGCGACGGTGCGGCCCGAAGACGGCGAGACCGTAGCAACGGCGCGGCGCCCCCCGTGGGAGGGGCACCGGCGCGGCGGATCGCGGGCCGGACGCCCCCGGTAGGCTCGTCCGCCATGACTCCGGCCGAGCTCCAGGTCGCCGTGCGCGACTCCATGCGGTCGGCCGCGGCGCGACGCGGCTCCGACCTCGACCTGGCGGAGGGGGACGTGGTGCTCGAGCGCCCCCGCTCGCGCGAGCACGGCGACTGGGCCAGCACCGTCGCCATGCGCGTGGCGAAGCGCATCGGCGTGCCGCCGCGCGACCTGGCGGGCGAGCTGGCGGCGGACCTCACCGGCCTGCCCGGCGTGAAGGACGTGCAGGTCGCGGGCCCCGGCTTCATCAACATCACCCTCGAGGCCGCGAGCGCCGGCGCCCTGGCGGCCCACATCGTCACCGAGGGCGAGGCCTTCGGCCGCGGCGACGCGCTGGCGGGCGTGCGGATGGACCTGGAGTTCGTCTCGGCCAACCCCACCGGCCCGATCCACCTGGGCGGCACCCGCTGGGCGGCCGTGGGCGACAGCCTGGCGCGCATGCTGCAGGCGCAGGGCGCCGAGGTGACCCGCGAGTACTACTTCAACGACCACGGCGCGCAGATCGACCGCTACTCGTCGAGCCTGCTGGCCGCGGCGCTCGGCGAGCCGACGCCGGAGGACGGCTACGGCGGCGACTACATCCGCGAGATCGCGGAGCGCATCGTCGAGGCGTTCGGCGGCGACGTGCGGGCCCTGCCCCGCGACGAGGCGCTGGAGCTGTTCCGCGAGCGCGGCGTCGAGCTGATGTTCGACGAGATCAAGCAGTCGCTGCACGACTTCGGCGTCGACTTCGACGTCTACTTCCACGAGAACGACCTGTATGAGACGGGCGCGGTGGACCGGGCCATCGCCCGCCTGCGCGAGCTCGGCCACCTGTACGAGTCGGAGGGCGCGCTGTGGCTGCGCTCCAGCGGCTTCGGCGACGACCGCGACCGCGTCGTCATCCGCAGCACCGGCGAGCCCGCCTACATCGCTGGCGACATCGCCTACTACCTGAACAAGCGCGAGCGCGGCTTCGACCGCTGCCTGATCATGCTGGGCGCGGACCACCACGGCTACATCGGCCGCCTCATGGCGTTCGTCGCGGCGTTCGGCGACGTGCCGCACGAGAACCTCGAGATCCTCATCGGCCAGATGGTCAACCTGGTCCGCGACGGGAAGCCGATGCGCATGTCGAAGCGGGCCGGCACCGTCGTGACGCTGGAGGACCTGGTGGAGGCCGTGGGCGTCGACGCCGCCCGGTACAGCCTGGTCCGCTCCGCGGTGGACAGCGCCCTCGACGTCGACCTCGACGTGATCTCGCGCAGCACGAACGACAACCCCGTGCACTACGTGCAGTACGCGCACGCCCGCACGGGGTCGGTCGCGCGCAACGCGGTCGCGGCGGGCGTCGAGCGCGACTGGGACGGCGCGGACCGCTTCGACCCGTCCCTGCTGACGCACCCGACCGAGTCCGAGCTGCTCGGCGTGCTGGAGCAGTTCCCCGGCACGGTCGCGCGCGCCGCCGCCCTGCGCGAGCCGCACCGGGTCGCCCGCTACCTGGAGCAGCTGGCGGGGGCCTACCACCGCTGGTACGACTCCTGCCGGGTCATCCCGCTGTCGGACCAGCCGATCGAGCCGGTGCACCGCACCCGGCTGGTGCTGAACCAGGCCGTCGGCCAGGTGCTGCGCAACGGCCTGCACCTGGTGGGGGTCTCGGCGCCGGAGCGCATGTGACGGACGTGCCGCCGGTCGGCGACCGTCAGCAGTCGACCCGGCCGGTGGCGACGGCGCCCGCCGCGCGGCCGCCGCGTCGACGCCGCCGCCGGTGGCCGGCGGTGCTGCTGATCGTGCTGCTGGTGCTCGCGCTGCTCGGGACGATCGCCTTCATCGTGGGCGACCGATGGGTCCGCGACCGGGCCGAGGCGCAGATCGAGCAGACCGTCGGGTCGAGCCTGCCCGACGGCGTCGAGGGCGGGGTCGTCGCCCGTGTCGACGGCTTCTCCGCGCTGCAGCAGGTCGTCACGGGGGAGTTCGACCACGTGACCCTGCGCTCCAGGGACCTGACCGTCGCCGGCGCCTCCTCGTCCGCGGTCGTCGAGCTGTACGGCGTGCCGGTGGACGGCGGGCCGATCGCGGACGCGACCGCCCGCCTCACCGTGGGGCAGCGGGCCTTCCGCGGCCTGCCGGCGCTGCAGCGCGTGAACGCCGCCGACCCCGTGCTGGGCGCCGGCACCGTCTCGACCAGCCTCGTGCAGCGGGTGCTCGGCCTGTCCGTCACCGTCGGGGTGACCCTGACGCCGTCGCTGGAGGACCAGGTGGTGCACCTGGAGCCCACCGCGGCGACCCTGACGGCCGGTCCGGCCACGGTGCCGGCGACCGCGATCGTGCAGCAGCTGCTGCCGGACGGCGTCGACGTGTGCGCGGCGCAGTACCTGCCGCAGGGCGTGCGGCTGACCCGGCTGGGCGTCGTGCGCGGCGCCGCGCAGGCGACGCTGCAGGCCAGGGACCTCGACCTCGATCGCCTGGACGGCGCGGCGACGGGCACCTGCGGCTGAGCGGGTCCTCTCCTCTGCTGCGGCCACGCCCAGCGGCTGCCTCGACGCGCAGAGGCGTCGCATCAGCCGCTCAGCGTCGCACCAGGGCGGTCGGTGGCCGTCCGGCCCCGACGCCCCGTCCGCGGCCCCCGGTAGGCTCGGGGCGCTTCAGGGGCCGATCCGGGTCCGCTCGCTCCACGTCCGTCTTCCTCACGAGGGCACGCAGTGACACTCCCGAACCCGCTGGCACCCGCGCGGCTCGACCGCGACGAGCCCGGCGCCCTGGCCCCGCAGGTCTGGCCCGCCTCCGCCCGCCGCGACGACCGGGGGCGCATCGAGGTCGGCGGCGTCGCGCTGGCGGACCTCGCCGCCCGGCACGGCACGCCGCTCTACGTGCTGGACGAGGCGGAGGTCCGCACCCGCGCCGCCCGCGTGCTGGCCGCGTTCCGCGACGAGGCGCGCGCGGTCGGCGCCGACGCCCACGTGTACTACGCCGGCAAGGCGTTCCTGTCGGCCGACGTCGCCCGCTGGATGCGCGACGAGGGCCTGCGCGTGGACGTGTGCACGGGCGGCGAGCTGGCGCTGGCGCTGGCCGCCGGCGTCCCGGCGTCCGCGCTGGGCATGCACGGCAACGACAAGTCGGACGCCGAGCTGGCCACCGCCGCGCGCTCCGGGGTCGGGGCGGTCGTGCTCGACTCGGCGGAGGAGGTCGGCCGGGCCGCCGACGCCGCCCGCGAGGCCGGCGTCGTGCTGGCCGTGCGCATCCGCGTGAACTCCGGCGTGCACGCCTCCACCCACGAGTACCTGGCGACGGCCCGCGAGGACCAGAAGTTCGGCATCGCCCTGTCCGACGTGGCGGGCGTCGCAGCCGCGGTGCGGGAGCGGCCCGAGCTGCGGCTGCTGGGCCTGCACGGGCACATCGGCTCGCAGATCGCCGGGGTCGCCGGCTTCGCGGAGGCGGCCCGCCGCCTGCTCGCGGCGCACCGCGACCTGCTGGCCGGCGGCCCGGTGCCCGAGCTGAACCTGGGCGGCGGCTTCGGCATCGCCTACACGTCGGACGAGCAGGCGACGCCGATCGAGGAGCTGGCCGCAGGGATCGTGGGCGCGGTCGCCGCCACCTGCGCCGAGCTGGGCGTCCCGGTGCCCGACCTGGCGGTCGAGCCCGGCCGCTGGATCGTCGGCCCCGCCGGCGTCACCGTCTACACGGCGGGCACCGTGAAGGACGTGGCGCTCGAGACCGACGACGGCCCCGCGGTGCGGCGCTACGTGTCCGTGGACGGCGGCATGAGCGACAACGCCCGCACGGCGCTCTACGGCGCCGAGTACTCCGTGCGCCTGGCGAACCGCGACTCCGCCGCCGACCCGGTGCTCGTGCGGGTCGTCGGCCGCCACTGCGAGTCGGGCGACGTGGTCGTGCGGGCCGACCTGCTGCCCGGCGACGCCGGCCGCGGCGACCTGCTGGCGGTGCCGGCGACCGGCGCCTACCACCACGCCCTCGCCAGCAACTACAACCTGGTCGCGCGGCCGCCCGTGGTCGCGGTGTCCGACGGCGCGGACCGCGTGCTGATCACCCGCGAGACGATCGGCGACCTGCTCTCCCGCGACGCCGGCCTGGTGGGCGCGGCCGAGCCGGCGGGGAGCCTGCGATGACCCCGGGCGTGCAGCCGATCCGCGTCGCCGTGCTCGGCGCGGGCACCGTCGGCGCGGAGGTGGCCGACCGGCTGCTCACGCGGGCGGCCGAGTTCGAGAGCCGCGTCGGCGCCCCGCTGGTGCTGGCCGGCGTGGCCGTGCGCGACCTCGACGCACCGCGCACGCCCGCGCTGCCGCGCGAGCTGCTGACGACCGACGCGGAGAGCCTGGTGCTCGGCGCGCACATCGTGGTGGAGCTGATCGGCGGCGTCGACCGCGCCCGCGAGCTCGTGCTGCTGGCGCTCGAGAGCGGCGCCGACGTCGTCACCGGGAACAAGGCGCTGCTCGCGACCCACGGCCCCGAGCTGTTCGCGGCGGCGGAGCGGGTCGGCGCGCAGCTGAACTACGAGGCGTCGGTCGGCGGCGCGATCCCGATCATCCGCCCGCTGCGCGACAGCCTGGCGGGCGACGACGTGCAGCGCATCCTCGGCATCGTGAACGGCACCACCAACTTCGTGCTCGACCGCATGGACGCGCACGGCGACTCCTTCGAGGACGCGCTCGCGACGGCGACCGAGCTGGGGTACGCCGAGGCGGACCCCACGGGCGACGTCTCCGGCCTGGACGCGGCGCACAAGGCCGCGATCCTGGCGGGCCTCGCGTTCCACACGACGGTGCCGCTGTCGTCCGTGCCGGTCGAGGGCATCGAGCGCGTGACGGCGGAGCAGGTCGCCGCGGGCCGCGGGACCGGACACGTGGTCAAGCTGCTGGCGATCTGCGAGCGGCTCACCGGCCCCGACGGGGTGGAGGGCGTCAGCGCCCGGGTGCACCCCGCGCTGCTGCCGCGCGACCACCCGCTGGCCTCGGTGCGCGGCGCGAACAACGCGATCTTCGTGCAGGCCTCCGACGCCCGCGACCTCATGTTCTACGGCGCGGGCGCGGGCGGGCCGGAGACGTCGTCGGCGGTCCTCGGCGACCTGGTCGCCGCGGCGAGGCGGCACGTGATCGGCGGCCCCGGCCTGGCCGCGGCGCCGTCGTCCGGCCTCCCGGTGCTCGACCCCGGCGTGGTCAGCAGCCGCTACCAGATCTCGCTCGTCGTCCGCGACGAGCCGGGCGTGCTGGCCGCGGTCGCGGGGCTCGTGGCCGACCTCGGCGTCTCGATCGAGACGGCGCAGCAGACCCGATCCGGCGTCGGCGGCACCGCTACCCTGGTCATCGGCACCCACCGGGCTCCGGAGGCGGCGCTCGCCGCGGTCGTCCGGGCCCTGTCCGGGGCGGCCGAGGTCGAGCAGGTCGCCGGGGTGCTGCGCGTCGAGGGCGACCGGCCGAAGGACGGCTGAGCCGATCCGCGCCCGGGCCGCAGAGGAGTGAAGGAACAGTCATGACAGCAGCCACCCGCACGTCGAGGCAGTGGCGCGGCGTGATCCGCGAGTACGCGGACCGGCTGGACGTCTCCGACGCCACGCCCGTCGTCACGCTGGGGGAGGGCGGCACCCCGCTCATCGAGGCCCCGGCGCTGTCGCACCGCACCGGCGCCCGCGTCTTCGTGAAGTTCGAGGGCATGAACCCCACCGGGTCGTTCAAGGACCGCGGCATGACGATGGCGATCACCAAGGCGGTCGAGCACGGCGCGAAGGCGGTCATCTGCGCCTCCACGGGCAACACCTCCGCGTCGGCCGCCGCCTACGCCACGCACGCCGGCATCACCGCCGCCGTGCTGGTGCCGGAGGGCAAGATCGCGCTGGGCAAGCTGTCCCAGGCGATCGCGCACGACGCGCAGCTGCTGCAGGTGCAGGGGAACTTCGACGACTGCCTGGACATGGCGCGCGAGCTGGCCGCCCGGTACCCGGTCCACCTGGTCAACTCGGTGAACAACGACCGCATCGAGGGCCAGAAGACGGCGGCGTTCGAGGTGGTCGAGGTGCTGGAGGACGCGCCCGACTTCCACTTCGTGCCGGTCGGCAACGCGGGCAACTACACCGCCTACCACCGCGGCTACCGCGAGGAGCTGGACCGCGGCGCGACCACGCGCCTGCCCCGCATGTTCGGGTTCCAGGCCGCGGGCTCCGCGCCGATCGTGGAGGGGCACGTCGTGCGCCACCCGGAGACGATCGCGTCGGCGATCCGCATCGGCAACCCGGCGTCGTGGAAGCTCGCGCTGGCCGCGCACGCCGACAGCGACGGCCACTTCGGCGCCATCTCCGACGAGGGCATCCTGGCCGCGCACCGCATCCTGTCGGCGGAGGTGGGGATCTTCGTGGAGCCCGCCAGCGCCATCAGCGTCGCCGGCCTGCTCGAGCGCGCCGACGCCGGGGCGATCCCCGCGGGCGCCACCTGCGTGCTCACGGTCACCGGGCACGGCCTCAAGGACCCGCAGTGGGCCCTGCGCGGCCCCGGCGGCGACGACGTGCAGCCGATCAGCGTGCCGGTCGACCCGGCGGCGATCGCCCAGACGCTGGGGCTGTCGGCCACGTGACCGCCAGCCGCGTCCCCGCCGGGCGCGAGGTGACCGTCGAGGTGCCCGCGACCACCGCGAACCTGGGTCCCGGGTTCGACACCCTGGGCCTCGCCCTCAGCGTCTACGACGTGCTCACCGTGGCGACGACGGAGCAGCCGGGCGCGCACGTGGAGGTGCAGGGCGTCGGCGCCGGGGAGGTGCCGACGGACGGGACGAACCTGGTGGTGCGCGCGATCCACCGCGTCTTCGACGAGGTCGGCGAGACGGCGCCCGGGCTGCGGCTGACGGCGCGCAACACCATCCCGCACGGGCGGGGTCTCGGCTCCTCCGGCGCCGCGGTGGTCTCCGGGATCATGGCGGCGGCCGGGCTGCTGCGCGGCGTCGTCGACCTGGACGGCGACCGGCTGCTCGGCATCGCCACCGCGATGGAGGGGCACCCCGACAACGTGGCGCCCGCCCTCTTCGGCGGCCTCACCATCGCCTGGACCGGACCCGAGGGCCCCCAGCACAAGCGGCTGCTGCCGCACCGCAGCATCTCGCCCCTGCTGCTCGTGCCCGAGCACACCATGTCCACGGCGCTGGCCCGCAGCCTGCAGCCCGACAACGTGCCGCACGCCGACGCGATCTTCAACGTCAGCCGCTCCGCGCTGCTGATCGCCGCCCTGATCCAGTCGCCCGAGCTGCTGCTGACGGCCACGGAGGACCGGCTGCACCAGTCGTACCGGGCCAGCGCGATGCCGGAGACGGACCGGATGATCACCCTGCTGCGCGCGGAGGGCCACGCGGCCGTGGTGTCCGGTGCGGGCCCGTCGATCCTGGTGCTCAGCAGCGACCCGTCCCGACGGCTGGCCGCGCGCGACCTGGTGATCTCCCGGGCGGAGCAGCGCTGGGACGCGCTCCTCCCCGCCGTCGACATCAGGGGTGCTACGCTCAGGAACCAGCAGACACCCGCTGTGCGCGCTCCGTCCTGAGGAGCGCAGGCAGGGTCTCCCGGCCCTCTCTGAGGCCGGAACCGTCGGTGCAGGCGTCGTCATGCGTCGCTTGTGGACGACATCGGGGCGCGGGAAAGACCCGTCCGCCCCGAGGGGCCGTGAGGACCCCGTCGATACGTGACTGAAGTCGAACCACGCCCCCGGATCACCCGCAGCCGTCTCGCAGCCCTCCGGCTCGCCGAGTTGCGGGACCTGGCGTCGACCCTCGGCATCGGGAACATCGCCAGCATGCGAAAGGGCACACTCGTGGACGCGATCAACGAGCGGTACGACAGCGACGACCAGCAGCGGGACGGCGCGCAGCCGCCCGTCCAGGTCGAGGACCAGCAGCCGGCGGACGACGCCGCGGCCGAGCAGGCGCCGGAGCGGTCCGTGCCGCAGGCGGACGCCGACGCGTCGGCCGACGGCCAGCAGGGCGGGGACGACGTCGTCACGCCCGCCGAGGCGCTCGTGGAGCCGTCGGCCGAGGCCCCGCTCGATCCCGCCGCCCCCG
>JAKONM010000298.1 GCA_022701925.1 Microbacteriaceae bacterium | reverse complement strand
GTCGTGCTGCAGAGCGGGGTGCACCTCGTCAGCGGAGCCAGCAACCACGGGTACATCGCGATACCCCGCCGGGCGACCGCGGTGCTGCTGGTGGCCGGCGCCGCGCTGCGCGGATGGGTGGTCGACTCCCCCGCCGAGGCCCTGCTGGGCGCCGGGATCTCCGGCATCGACGTGCAGGGCTCGACGTCGTCAGGCGGCATCCGGCTGCGCAGGCCGACGTGGTGCGCGCTGCGGCGGGTGCACGTGAACGGCACTCGGGACCAGGGCGTCCTCGTCGAGGGCGGCATGGCCAGCATCTTCGAGGACCTGCTGATCACCAATGCACTGCTCGACCGGTCACGATCGCGGGTGCAGGGGGCCTTCGACCTCAGCGGGACCGATCACACGGTGTCGCGCTGCGAGTTCACGGCCTCCGTGACGGTGCGCACCTCCCCCGACAAGCGGGTCGTCGCGGCAGCAGTGCGCGGCACCAACCATTTCGTGTCCGACTCGGTCGCCGAGACCAGCGACGCCGGCTGGTGGATCACTGCGGATTCCAGCCGCTTCACCGGCGTCCGCGGGGACACCAATCTGGGTGAGGGCCTGGTGGTCGGCGGCAGCGGCAACGTATTCGCCGCCTGCTCCTCGGTGGGCAACAGCCAGTACCGCTCGGGCGCCTACGACGCCTGGTCTGTGCGTGGCGGCGGCAACAGCTTCGCCGCCTGCAATGTTGTGACCTCCTCGTCCAAGCTGGTGCGGCACGGATTCCGGGACACCGTGAACAACGGCAGCGCGGTCGCACGCAACAGCTATGTCGGCTGCACGGTGGACCGGTCCGTGAACACGCGCTGGTACACCGAGGGATTCCTCGGCTCCGCTCCTGCGGTGGGCGGGCACGCCGTGCGCCCCCGCTCGGGCACCAGCCGCATCGACGTGACCGATGCCGGCGTGGTCGCGCTCTTCGACTACCGACGAGCCACCGTCGTGCGCGCCTTCGTCGGCGGCGCGGAGGGCCAGACGGTCCGGATCCTCGGGAGCGCCAAGGTGGCCATCGCACCGGGCCCGCGCATCGTCACCGCGACCGGTCGACGCATCAGGCTGAAGAAGGGTCGCACCTACACCTTCACGCGCTACGACGGCATCTGGTACCAGTCCACCTGACCGTCAACGGTCGCGCGGGGCGATCAGGTCGATCAACGCGCTGCGCAGCCCCTGGGCGCCGCGGCGATACTCTCCGCGCGCCAGGCCGACGGCGATGAGGGGTGCTCTGCGGCGAACGGACGCCCGGGCGGCGAGGCGCCTGCGTGCGAGGCGGAGCCGGTCGGAGGTCACGACCTGCGCTCGATCCCTCGCCCCGGACTGCGGCAGGAGCGCCAGCCGGCGCTCCATCGCCTCCAGACGGACGAGCTCAGATCGCACCGCGGCGGCATCGCTGCGGGTCACCATCCCGCGGAGCCGCGCCCACCTGGACCCCTCGGCGAACCCGGTGAACTGCGCCGCGTGCTGCCGGTAGTCGATCAGCGGCTCCTCGATCAGCCGCACCTCGGCGACGACGGCGACCACCTGCCCGATCCAGGAGTCGAAGGTCGCTCCTCGCGGAACGGGCAGGAAGTGCGCGGCGAGGGCGGTGCGCACCGCGATGGTGCAGCCGTAGACGGGCATGCGGCGGGCGAAGACGGCGAAGCCGTCCCCCTGCCGGACGCGATCCCGCAGGCCGCGCCCGAACTCGAACCGGCCCCACAGCGTCGTGCCGGTCGGGCGCATCTGCTCGTCGACCAGAGCGGCGTCGCTCATCACGAGGCCGACCTGCGGCTCCGCTTCCAGCACGGCGGCGAGCCGGGCGATCTTGTCCGGATGCCACCGGTCGTCCTGGTCGCAGCAGAGCACGACGTCGCCCGTGGCGGCGGCGATGACGGCGCTGAAGTTCTGGTCGGGACCGAGGTTCTCCGCGTGCTGCAGGATCCGCACCGCGAACGGGGCCCGCCTCGCGAACCGCTGCAGCAGCGCCACGGTGCCGTCGGTAGATCCGTCGTCGCCCACGACCAGCTCGTGAGGCGGACGGGTCTGCGCCTCGATGCTGGCCAGCTGCTCGTCGAGGTGACGCACTCCGTTGTACGTCGCCATCGCCACCGTGATGCGCATGCTCCGTGCTCCTGCCCGATCCGTGGTCCGCGAGGCGTGTGGTCAGGCGCGCGCTGCGCGGTCCACCACGAGGTCGTGCAGCATCGCGATCGTCCGCTGCTCGTAAGCCGCCCAGGTGAAGCGCTCGGCGCGCGCTCGGGCCGCCCGGCCAGCACCGGCGACCGCTGCACGATCTCCCGCGGCCTGCTGCAGGACGCGCACCAGGTCGTCCACGCTGCGGGCACGCACCCGGTAGCCGCTGACGCCGTCCTCGACCAGGTCGTCCGCGGCCGCGGCGTCGGTGAGCACGGGTGCGAGGCCGTTCGCCATGGCCTCGATGGCGACCAGCGGGAAGCCCTCCGCCAAGGACGGCAGCGCCAGGAGGTCGGCCGCCTGGAACTGCTCGAACAGCTCCGGCCGCGTGCCGGACCGCAGCATCCGCACCCTCGGGTAGCGGGCGATCATCGGTTCGATGCCCGCAGTCGGATGCCCCATGACGGTCAGCTCGACCTGCGGCACCCGCTGCACCGCTTCCAGCAAGTAGGAGATCCCCTTGCGCTGCGTCACCTGTCCGGCATAGACGACCTGGAGCGGACGATCGTCCCGCGCCGGCCCCCGGTCGGCCACCTGCGGCAGGTCTGCACCGAGGTTCGACACCAGCAGCTTGGCCGGATCGACGCCGCTGTCCACGAAGGTGCGGCGGACGAACTCGCTGGGCACGAGCACGGCGTCGGCGACGGCGATCTCGGCGTCCATGCGCTCGCGCATCTCCTGCAGCACCGCCTCGGGGCTGTGCGATCCGCGCAGGAACGGCGCCCACTCCGGGTTGTCGGCCTCCTCGAGGCGCTCCTGCTGCGTCATCCATGCGTGGTGGACGATCGGGTGGTTCAGCACGCGCAGGTGATCGCCCGGCACCTCGAACAGCTCCTTCGCCGCCGTGTACTGCGCGACGAGCACGTCGGGGGCGAGGCGGCGGATGTGCCGGCCGGCCTGCTCCTGGAACCGACGGTTGAGCGCGAACATGAGGCGGTCCCCCACGCGCATGCCGCGCGACCTGGCGACCTGGAAGGCGACCTCGCGCAGTCCTGCGACGCGGACGACCTGATCGGCTCGCACTGCGGGCGGCAGCGCGCGACGTCGGAAGGTGCGGGACGCTCGGGAGCGAGGAGCCAGTGAAGCCAGGCGCATGGGGGCGGAGTCCCGGGCCCAGGATGCGCTGGTCAGGTACCGCAGGTCGCCCGACCGCGCCAGCCCCTCGGCGAGATGCGTGAGCTCGGGATGCGTTCCCGGATTGGCGATGACGATCATGAGCAGTCCTCCAAGAACGAGGTCGAGGTCGAGGCGAGCGCCTGCGAGACGGCGCGGCCGGAGCGGATCGTCACGGCGACCGCGGCTCGGTCGCCGCGGCGCATGGACGAACGGCTGCTGGTCTGCGCCAGGGCCGGGATCGAGGCTGCCGCGGAGGCGGTGCAGACATCAGGTCTCCTCGTTCCTCCGCGCACAGGACCCTGCGCCGTCCGTCCGGCCACCGCACACGGTAGGGCCGACGACGGCCGAGTTCCAGGCACCACATCGCCCGCCCACGGCTCCGACCGTCGGCTCGCGCTCGGATCGGGGAGGATCGTGGGGTGGCGCGACGACGCCGCACAGGAGGCCGCCGATGAGGATCTTGCACGTCGCGAGCGCGTTCACGCCCGACAACCGCTTCGGCGGGCCGACCAGGGTGGCGGTGGGGCTGGCCGCGGAGCAGCGCTCGCGCGGCCACGAGGTGCTGCTGCTGGGCGCGGGCATGGGCTGGCCGACTCTGCCCGACGAGGTCGACGGCGTGCCGGCTCGGCTGGTGGGAGCGTTCAACCCCCTGCCGCCGCTGGGCTGGGCTTCGGTGCTGGCGCCCGGTCTCGGCCGCGCGTTGCGGGAAGAGCTGCGACGCGCCGACGTGGTGCACGTGCATCTGGCGCGAGACCTGACGACGCTGCGCGCAGCGTTGGCCGCCCGCCGCGCGGGCGTGCCCTACGTGGTGCAGACGCACGGCATGATCGATGCGGCCAGCGGCCCCCTGGCACGAGCGGTCGACCTCGCGGGCACCGCACGGGCGATCCGCGGAGCCGGCGTCGCGTTGACGCTGACCTCTGCGGAGCGCGACGTCGTCCGCCGGCTGACCGGCGGGTCGACGCGAGCGGTCGATCTGCCGAACGGCGTCGACGCTCCCCCTGCGACCCCTCGCCCGAGCGGTGTGCTGTTCCTCGCCCGCCTGCATCCGAGGAAGGGTGCGGTGGAGTTCGTCCGGGCGGCTGCAGCCGTGGCCGAAGCGCACCCCGGCACGACCTTCTCGGTGGTCGGCCCCGACGAGGGCGACGGGCGCGCGGTGCAGGCCGCGATCGACGCCTCCGCCGCTCGCACCGCCATCACGGTGGTCGGTGCCGTGCCACCGATCGAGGCCCGCAGGCTCCTGGCCGGAGCCACCGTATACGTGCTGCCCGCTCGGGAGGAGCCGTTCGGCATGACCGTGGTGGAGGCGATGGGGGCTGGACGCCCGGTCGTGCTGCACGCGACCTCCCTGCTGGCCCCGGCTGTCGTCGCGGCCGGTGCCGGCTGGTCCTTCGGCCCCGGAGGCACACATCCGGCGCTGGCGGAGGCCGTCGTGGCTGCGCTCGAACCGGGAGCCGCTGACGCCGCCGGTGCCAGGGCCGCGCTGCTCGTGCAGGAGCGGTACTCGATCTCGGGAGTGGTGGACGCGCTGCAGCTGCACTACGACGAGACGGTCGCCCACCGCCGCTGACGCCGTCCACCGCCGCGGCCGTGCGAGCCGTGGTTCGAAGCGGAGCCGCCGCGGGACGCAGGGCGCAGGCGGTTGAGCAGCACCTCGAACGCGTCGAGGGCTCCCTCCTCGCTGAGCACCCGCGCGCGGTAGGCCGCGCCGTGCGCGCCGTACTCGGCGCTGCGATCCTGATCGGCGGCGATCGACTCGACCGCGGCGAGCAGGTCCGCGGGCCGCCCGGGCGCCACCTGCACACCCGCGCCGGCTGCGCGGACCTCGGACGCGGTGATGCTGCGCTCGTCGGTGGCCGCGACCACGGGTCGTCCGGCGGCGAAGTATGAGGTCAGCTTGCTCGGCACCGCCATGTCGCGCAGCCCCTCGGCCTCGTTGACCAGCAGCACGTCCGCGGCGCGGAGCGCAGCGAGGTAGAGCTCGCCCGGCACGGCGTCCACGAACTGCACGCGCTGCACGCCGTCACGCTCCGCCTGCCGCTGCAGCGCGTCCCGCTGGCTGCCGTTGCCCATGACGACGAACCGCACCTGCGCGTCCTGCTGGTCGGCCAGCCGCGCCGCCGAGATCAGGTTGCCGAGGTCCTGCTTGAGCCCCATGTTGCCCGTGTGCAGTGCCACGACCTCGCCAGCGCCCCACCCGAGTCGGCGGCGCACCTCCTCGCGATCGCCCGGAACCTCGGGCCCGAGGTGCGACCAGTTGCGGATGACGGCGATGCGATCGCGCTCGACCCCCAACTCGACGACGGACTCGGCGAACCGGTCGTGGATGACCGTGACCGCATCGACGGTGGTGAGCACCGACTTCTCCGTTCCGGTGATCACCCGCTCGACGACGCTGCCGGCACCGTGCTCGCCGGTCTCCACGATGCCCAGCCCGTAGAGGTCCTGGATCCACACGATGGAGTGCATCCGGCGGGAGAACCGGGTGCGGAGCATTGCCACGGCCGTCGCGAACAGGGCGGGCGAGACGAACACGACCACATCGGGCCGGCCCCACGGCGCGATCAGCGCCCGCAGGCCGAACGAGATCTCGGAAATCAGTCGCCGGACTCCGGTGGGCCGGTTCGGCACGTAGTGCGGCAGCCGCGTCACCTGCACGCCGTCGATCAGCTCGTGCATCGCGCCGCCGCGATAGGCCTCGGGCACCGCCCACTCGGGGTAGTGCGGTTTCGTGGTCAGCACGCGCACGTCGTGACCGCGCTGTGCGAGGCCGCGCGTCATCGAGGCGCTGTAGGGCGCTATCCCTGAGGCTTCGGGGGCGTAGTTGAGCCCGATCAGCAGCACTCGAGCGGGTTGCGCCGAGGGGCCGGGGAGCGGGGAGGTCAAGGTGTGTCGCATCGGTTCCTTCGCGGCGCTGGGTGACGCCTCACGTGCTGCCGCGCGGTTTCGGGTGTGCGCGACGGGACCGCTTCGCGCCGGAGGCACGGTCGATCTCCTGGCTGAGAGGGTATTCGGAATGCGCCGCAGAGTCGACGGGCGGTGCGCCGCCCACCCGAACTGGGGGTGACTGCGGCATCATCCATGCAGTGGATCGGCACTCTGGGCGCACTCGCCTGCTCTGGCTCGCCAACGTCGCATCGCCGTACCGGCGGCCCGTCTGGGAAGCCCTGGGTCGGCGGTACGACCTGGTCGTGGCTCTTCTGGAGGACGACGCCCGGCTGCGTCGAGACGGGCGTCGGGGAGGCGACTGGGCGGGCGCGGTGGCGTCCGCGTACCGGCTGGCACGGCTGCGCACGCAGCGGGTCGTGCGGGGTGAGGAGGCCTACTACGCGCTGCACCCGGCCAGCGGCCTGCCGCTGCCGGGCGCGCACGCGGTCGTGCTGGGCGGATGGGAGTCGCCCGCGTTCTGGCAGGCGCTCGTCTCGGCGCACCTGCGCGGCGTCGCGGCGGTGGGGTTCTACGAATCCACCGAGGAGACGAACCGCTTCCGCAGCGGGCCGATCGCCGCCGCGCGCGGCTGGTTCTTCCGGCACCTGGACGCGGTCGTGGTGCCGGGTCCGGCCGCGGCCGCGCTCGTCCGCACCTTCGGCGTCGCAGAGGAACGCCTGCACGTGGGGTTCAACGCGGTGGACGTGCGGGGCTTCGCGGATGCCGCCGCCGCGGCTCGAGCGGCCGGGCCTCGACAGGAGCCGGGGCACCGATTCGTCTACGTCGGCCAGTTGATCGATCGGAAGAACGTCGACGGGCTGCTGCGCGCCTTCGCAGCCGCGGCAGGCCCGGAGGATCGTCTGACGGTCATCGGCGAGGGTGAGCTGGGAGCGCGGCTGCGACACCTGGCCGCCGCGCTCGATCTCGGCGGCCGAGTGGACTTCGCCGGAGCGGTGGCCTACCAGGACCTGGGCGCAGCGCTGGCGAGGCACGACACGCTGGTGCTGCCGTCCCACCGCGAGGTGTGGGGCCTGGTCGTCAACGAGGCCCTGGCTTGCGGACTGGGCGCTGTCGTGGCCGACACGGCCGGCGTCGCCCCGTCGGTGCGGGGAATGCCCGCGGTGGTGGAGGTGTCGGCCGGTGACGAGGCCCTGGCCGCCGGCCTTCGGACGGCACGATCGTCGTGGACGGGCCCGATCGAGGACCCGCCGATCCTCGCCGCGACCCCGGAGGCGTTCGCCGACGTCTTCGCGGACGCCGTCGACGCCGCGGTGGCGCGCCGCACACGCTGACCGCCTGTCCCCGGCCGCGGTAGGAGGTCAGGGGCGGGCGGCGAGCGCGGCGTCGATGCCGCGCAGCACGGCGGCGGACCAGCCGGCCCAGTCATGGATGGAGCCGCCGGCGGCGGCGGCCCGGATGCGAGCGGCGCGATCCCGACGCTCGTCGCGGGCGAGCGGCTCGGTCGCAGCCATTGCTTCGCCGAGGGCACGCGAATCCGCGATCGGCACCTGCAGCACGTCCTCGGCGCCCAGCACCTCCGAGGCGCCGGCACCGACCGTCGAGATGACCGGCAGGCCGCTGGCAGCGGCCTCGACGACCACGAGCCCGAACGCGTCCTCGAGGGTCGGGAAGACGAACGCGTCGGCCCGGCGCATGGCGTCGGCGACGCCCGCGTGGCTGGCGGTGCCGAGGTAGCGCACGTTCTCCGGCGCGCCCTCCAGCAGCGAGCGGTCGACGACGGGCCCGAGCAGCCGCACCTGCACGCGAGCGCCGCGGGCCGCGTCGATCAGGAAGGTGATGCCCTTGCGCAGACTGATCTGCCCGACGTAGAGCAGCACCGGTTCGGTGTTCCCCGAAGTCGCGGCCGGCGCCTCCTCGACGGCGGCGAACGCGGCGAGGTCGACACCCAGGTGGGCCTGGAGCAGCTTCGCCTCGGGCACGCCCTGCGCCGTCATCTGCGCGGTGACCGCGCTGGAGGGGCTGAGGATCAGGTCCGCCAGCGCCAGCTCGGCCTCGATGCGGTCGACGATCTGCTGCGGGTGCGCCTCCGAGGCCGCACGCCGAGCGCCGTAGGTGTCAGTCAGCACCTCATTGCGCGCTCGAGGGTGTCCGTCGACCTCGTGGAACACTCGCAGCACGTCGGGCCGACGATCGAAGGTGGCCAGCGCCGCCTCGGGCATGCAGACGATCGCGGGAGACGCGAAGGGCACCTGAGCGACCCGGCGGTCGAATCCGGCCTTCAGCCGGTGGATGTCAGGGGCCAGACCGCCGACGCCGGGCAGCGATGCGACCAGCCGCAGGGGCTCGAACAGCGGAGCGACCTCCTGCAGTGCCCGCACATCGCCTGCGCCGCGCCTCAGCCGCCGTGCCGCATCACCCCGGCCCAACAGTTCAGCGGCTCTGGAGAGCGCTCGGGAGCCGGCCCGGGAGGGCATCAGCAGCCGGTCGAGCCGACCCGCCTGCTCGGCGGCACGCGCCAGCTGCACCGCTCCCTCCTCCGGGTAGGGGGCGGCGACGGTGACGGCGGGCTGACTCACTCGGTCTTCTCCTCAACGACTGGTGCGGCGATTGCGCGGCGGGCAGCGGACCGGAACGAGAACCACCAGCCGATGCCGGCGGCAAGCGGAGCGAAGAGGGCGACGGTGCCGATGGGATCGTTCCACGGCAGGGGCAGTCCGAATGCGGCACCGAAGCTGATCGCCAACGAGACGGTGACGACGACGGCGCGGATCAGCGCGCCGGTGCGCTGCTTGCCCAGCGCCAGCGCTCCGGCGCTGTAGGGCGTGGTGAGCGCGCCCAGCATGCCGGCGACCACCACGATCACGGCGACGCGGATCAGGTCGGGGCTCTCGATCCCGGAGATCAGGACGATCGCGGCCTGAGCGAGCAGCATGTAGCCGGCCGCGATCCCCGCCATCAGCAGCGCGAGCCGTCCGACCCGCCGGCGCAGGGCCTCGATGTCTGCCGCGGAGGTCAAGGTGTACGCGCTGAGGCCGAACGAGGTGGCGATGGCCGTGTCGAGGATGTTCAGCGGTCCGTTGGCGGACTGTAGCACGCGGTAGACACCGGCCAGGGCGTTGCCCAGCACCAGGGAGGAGATGAAGAGGGGCAGCAGGTACGCCGCCGTACCCAGCACGCTGTCGACGCCCGCCCAGCGGCCGAGGCGCCACACGGCTCGCAGGCGGATGGGCGGCAGCACCTCCGCCGGCCTGCGCTGCAGGGCGATCGCACCGACGATGACGGCGACGCCGGCGCAGCCGGCCCACACCGTCAGCAGCACCGCCCAGTCCTGCAGCACCGGCAGCAGGGGCAGCAGCGCGACCGTCAGCGCGACCAGCACGCC
>JAKONM010000001.1 GCA_022701925.1 Microbacteriaceae bacterium | reverse complement strand
CTTCCCTTCCGGCCCCTGCGCGTCCAGCTGCTGCTGCACCCGGTCGGACACCGTCCTGCCCACCTGGCCGAGCACCCCGCGCAGCGCCGCGGCCCGGTCTCGCTTGTCCTCGTCCATGGCCGGGCCTCCTCGCCGGGGGCCGTCCCGTGCCGGCCCGAGGCCGCCAGCCTGGCGCACGGCAGCGGTGAGCCGTGTGGGAGTCCGCCGGTAGCGTTCCGCGCATGGCCCGGTTCAGCGACGACGACTTCGCGCAGCTGCAGCAGGAGGTCGACCGCGACACCGCGGCCCCCCTCGGCGACCTGCGACGGGCGGCCGGGGAGCGCCAGAACGACTCGATCTCGGCCTGGCTGGGCGCGGGCGACACGCTGGCGGAGAAGGCGCTGGCCGCGCTCGACACCGGGGACGAGCAGCGGGCGCTGGCCCTGGCCGGGCGCATCGTCGCGCTGCCGGAGGTGGACGACGGCGTCCGCGCCGGGCTGATGGCGGTGAGCCTGGGCCTCTACAACGAGCTGATCGACCCCGCCTTCGAGCAGGGCGACGGCGGCGGCCTGCTCGAGGCGCCGCTGCGGCTGCTGCCCGAGCTGGACCCGCGCACCGCCGACGAGCTGCGCCGCGTGCTGGCGGCGATGACCGACTACGACCTGCCGCAGTCGATGCGCCGCCGCATCGACGCGGTCGTCGCGCCGCAGCGCCGCCGCGACGCGCCCTTCGCCGGGGTGCCGGAGGACGAGCTGCCGCAGGCGGTGCTCGGGGTGCTGCGGCTGATCCTGCGCCTGCGGTCCGAGTAGCCGCGGTCGGGTCACCGGGTCGGCACCCGCCGCCCGCGTCGCTACCCTTCCGCCATGGCGGACGACACGACCCCGGGCGACCTGGAGCACGAGCTCGGGATCGACCAGCGCCGCATCCGGCACTACCTGCGCCAGCGCTACGGCAACCTGCCCGCCTACACGGACAACTGGCACCTGAACGCGCGCGCCGCGGACGACGTGCGCACGCACTTCCGCCAGGAGGCCGAGGCGCTGCGCCTCGCGGGCGAGCGCGCGCCGACCGCGCGGCTGAAGCGGGTGGAGACGGGCAGCATCCCGGTGCTGTTCCAGGACGCGACCGGCAGCACCACCTACGACGCCGACGGCCGCCTGGTCTACCTGCCCAGCGAGGAGGAGGAGCACCCGCCCGCGGAGTGAGCCGCGGTCAGGCGCCGGCGGACCGCGGGAACGCGCGGATCAGCAGCAGGTGCATCTGGCAGCCGAGGCAGAAGCCGAAGACCGAGTTGAGGAACGCGGCGACGAACGCCAGCGCGACCGCGACGACCAGTGCGACGGGCAGCCCCAGCAGGGACAGGACCACCCCGAGCCCCGTGATCACCAGTCCGACGCCCTGGGCGAAGGTCGGCGGGCGCACGTCCTCGAGCTCGGCCGGCGGGCCGAGACGCGGGCGCACGACGCGGGCGAAGAGCCGGCCGTACGGGTGGCGCTGCACGCCCGCGAACGCGCCCCAGGCGAAGAGCAGCGCGATGGCCGCGACGAGCGCGGTCGCGGCGACGGTCGCGCCGCCGACCGCGAGCACGAAGGCGACGAGCAGCAGCACGGCGGTGATGCCCGCGCCGAAGCGGGGGCCGCGCGGGTCGACTCGGGCGGTGTCGGTCATGGGCGGGCTCCGGTCGGGTCGGCGGCGGGGACGAGCTCGGCGAGCAGGGCGGCGACGTCGGCCGGCCTCGGTGCGCCGCCGAAGCGGGCCCGCACGGCGCCGCGGGCGTCGAGCACCAGCGTGGTCGGCGTCTGCAGCACGTGGAAGCGGGAGGCCAGGTCGGCCCGCTCGGTGAGGTCCACCTCCGCGTGCCGGATCCCCGCGGTGCGGTCGGCGGCCTCGCCCAGCACCCGGCGGGTCGCCGGGCACCGGGTGCAGAAGGCCGTCGAGAACTGCAGCAGCGTGCCGCGGGCGCCGAAGGCGTCGGCCGGCAGCGCGACGTCGGCGGGCCGGACGCGCTGCCCGGAGCCGCGGCGACGGCGCCCGTCGAGGGCCCGCCAGAGCAGCCCGGCGACGGTCGCGAGCGCGACCAGTCCCGCGGCGGCGAGGCCTGCTTCCAGCATGCGGCGATCGTAGGCAGGCGGATCGTCGGCCGCGGCCGCGTGACGCCGCGTGAAGCGGGCTCAGCGGTGGGCCGCCTCCACCCGCTGCTCGACATCGACGTCTGCGGTCCGGCCGCGGTCGAGACGATGCACCGCGAGCAGCACCGCCGCGGCCAGCAGCACGCCGAGGAGCGCGCCGACCGTGTTCGTCAGCCAGTCGCCGACGTCGCAGCTGCGGTTCAGGACGACGGCGGTCGCCTGGACCAGCTCGATCAGCGCCGACAGCCCGCTCGCGGCGGCGAGCACGGGCAGCGGGGCGCGGGTGGCGATCGCGCCGAAGAACGCGGCCGGGAACAGCATCGCGGTGTTCGCGGCGTCGAGGAACAGGGTGCCGTCGACCTGGACGAAGCAGAAGGACTCCCGCTCGGTGGCACCCGACTCCGGGGCCAGGGTCAGCGCCAGCACGGCGGCGGCGGACAGCAGCGCGAGCCCGCCCGCGACGCGGCAGCCCCGCGCGCCGCCGCGGGCCAGCAGCACGCCCAGGAGGACGACACCGGCGGCGGCCACCGCCAGCAGCAGGTCGGCCCAGGGCCCCAGGTTCGCGAGAAACGTACTGATCACGGTTTCGACCGTAGGCGGCGACCGGGCCGCCGGGGCCCGGTCCGGGCCGCAGCCCGACGTGCGGCGGAGCGGATCTCCGTCTGCAGGCGGAGCGGCGTCAGGCCCCGTGGCCCCCGCGCCGCCCTGCGCGGACGGCGCCCCGCTCCTGCCGCAGCATCCAGATCTCGTGCCGGATCGCGGACTCCACGACGAAGGCGGCACGACCCAGGTCGACGCCCTCCGGCGACGGCAGCCGCACGATCAGCTCGGACAGGTCCCGCGCCAGCTCGATGCGCAGCCGGCGGTCCAGCAGGTCCGCGCCGTGCCGGTGCGGGTCGTCCAGGAAGACCGGCAGCGTCAGCAGCACCGCCTCCACGCCCGCCACCTTGGTCGCGGCGTGCTCCGGGTCGAACTGCCGCTCCAGCGCCACCAGCGCCAGCTCCTGCGGGGTCAGCAGCAGGGGCGCCAGCCGGTCGATGCACGACCGCAGGTCCTCCTCCGCGCGCCGCAGCCGGTCGTCGGCGCTGCCGCCCGCGGTGCGGCGCTGCTCGCGGAACCAGCCGCTGAGCACGTCCTCGGCCAGGTGACGGACCGTCGTCTCCCCCATGCGGGCAGTCTCGCACCGCGGCCCTCGGCGGAGTCGGGAGGCCTGCGGCCCGCGCGGGTCGCGCCGCGGCATCCTTGGGCGATGACCACCGGCACCGCACAGCGCCCCGGGCGCCTCGGCGGGGCGCTGCACCGGCTGGAACCGCTGGCGCCGGACTGGCTCGTCGCGATCGTGGTGCCGAAGCGGGCGCCGGTGCCGTGGCCGGCCATGGCCCGGTACGCGA
>JAKONM010000258.1 GCA_022701925.1 Microbacteriaceae bacterium | reverse complement strand
GCACGGGCAGGAACTTCACCGCGATGCCGAGCCCCAGCACGATCCCCGCCCGCCAGGGCCTCCCGCGCACGGCGAGCACGGTCGCCGCCAGGGCGAAGAAGGCGGCGGAGGCGTCGACGTGGGCGTTCGCGACGGCCTCCATCGTCGTGAAGGGGCACCACGCGAAGGCCGCGGCCCAGCGCGGGTCGCGGCCGGAGGCGGAGAGCGTGCGCAGCAGCAGCGCGGTGGTCGCCAGCACCGCGACCAGGCCGAGCACCTGCATGGGCGTGTAGGCGACCTCGCGGGGCACGCCCGCGCGGGCCAGCGCGAACAGGGCCTCCGCCACCGGCGGGTAGATCGTCGGCACCTGCGGGCGGTTGATCGCGGTGCAGACGAGGCCCGGCGCGCCCACCTGCTCGACCGGCACGGCCCGCGGGCCCGGGCAGGCGAGGCCTCCCGAGGCCGTCGGCGTGCCGGCCGGGAACAGCCAGGAGGGCCGCAGCGGTGCGAGCCCGGCGTCCACCGGCACCAGGCGGTAGGGGTCGGTGCCGGACAGCTGCACGATGCCGTCCCAGTTGTAGCGGGCCGAGTCGGTGCTGGTGTTCGGCTGCCCCGTGAGGGCTGCGAGGCCCAGCAGCGCGGCCCCGGCCAGCACGAGCGCGGGCACCGCCCGGCCCGGCACCCGCCGCAGCAGCAGGCAGGCGGCCCCGAAGAGCACCCAGCACGCCCCGTGCACCGCCGTGTAGGCCGGTCGGCGGGCGGGGGTGACGACGCCGATGCCCGCCACGATCCACACGGTCAGCACTGCGATCGCGACCAGCAGCAGCACCACGGGCACGGCTCGGGTCACGGCGGGGCGCACCCCGTCATCCTCCCCGGCCGCTCCGAATACCGGGACATGACCATCCGTGCCAGCAGGATCTCCGCGTGAGCTCCGCGTTCGGCACGGCCCGCCGCGCGTTCGCGTCGCCCGCCCGTCACCCGCGCACCGCCGTGGTGCTGGGTCGGCTGCTGGCACTGGGCTTCCTGGTCTGCATGCTGACCGGGCTCTACAGCCACTTCATCCAGGACCCCCTGCCGGGGATGGTCTTCCCGACCCGGCCGGCGTGGCTCTACCGCGTGAGCCAGGGCGTGCACGTGGCCGTCGGCACGGCGCTGATCCCCGTGCTGCTGGCGAAGCTGTGGACCGTGCAGCCGCTGCTGTTCCAGTGGCCGCCGGTGCGCACCCTGCGCGGCCTGCTCGAGCGCGGCTCCATCGCCCTGCTCGTCGCCGCCTCGCTCGTGGAGCTGGCGATCGGCCTGGCCAACACCTTCCAGTGGTACCCGTGGCCCTTCCGCTTCCGGGAGACGCACTTCGCGCTGGCCTGGACGATCATCGGGGCGCTCGCCGTGCACATCGGCGTGAAGCTGCCGGTGATCGTGCGCTGGTGGCGCCGCCGCGGCAGCGTCGACGCCGAGGGCCGGCTGCTGCCGGTCGGGCCGGGGGAGGGCGAGCTGTCGCGCCCCGAGCGCACCCGCGCCCGAGGTCTGACCGGCGCCCTGCAGCGGCGCATCGACGCGGCCCCGCAGCCGCCGGAGGTCCTGAGCCGACGCACGCTGCTGGTCGCGACCGGCGCGGCCGCGGCGGCGGTGACGGCGACCACCGTCGGGCAGAGCCTGCCGCCGCTGGCCCCCCTGAACGCCTTCGCGCCCCGGGCCCTCCGCTACGGCCCGCAGGGCCTGCCCGTGAACCGCACCGCGGCGGAGGCCGGCGTCGTGCGGCTGGCGCGCGACGCGGGCTGGACGCTGACGGTCGCGGGGCCCGACCGCTTCGCCGCCTTCCCCCTCGACGCGCTGCGGGCGCTGCCGCAGACCGAGGTCGAGCTGCCGATCGCCTGCGTGGAGGGCTGGAGCACGAACGCGCGCTGGAAGGGCGTGCGCGTGCGCGACCTGATGGCCGTCGTCGGCGCGGAGGGCCGGGAGGTCGTCGTCCGCAGCTTCGCGAAGGGCGCCTACAGCACCACGCTGCTGCCGCCCGAGTTCGCGCTCGACCCGCTGACCCTGGTGGCGCTGGAGCTGAACGGCGAGGCCCTGCACGTGGACCACGGCGCCCCGGCGCGGTTGATCGCGCCGGCCCGGCCGGGGGTGCTGCAGACCAAGTGGCTGCGCGCGCTGGAGGCGCGGTGACCGCCGTGCGGGTGCTGCTCGGCGCGTGGGCCGCCGTCGTCGGCCTGCTGCGCGGCGCGGCGACGCCCGCGGCCGTCCCTCCGGTGCCGGTCGCGGAGGTGCCGGTCGCTGCGGCCGCCCCGGTGTCCGGAGCCGTCCGGGTCGCGCGCGCGGTGCTGGTCGCGGTCGGGGCGCTGCTGATCGGCGTCGGCTTCGGCCTGGTCGCGGCGGGGGTGCCGGCCGGGCAGTGGCCGGGCATCGCCCTGTGGCTGGCGGGGGCCCTGGTGCTGCACGACGCGGTGCTGGCGCCGCTGCTGCTGGTCGGGAACCGGCTGCTGCGCCGTGCGGGCGGCGGCGCGCTGCCCTGGGGCGCGGTCGCCGTCGTGCAGGCCGTGCTCGTCGTGGGCGGGGTGCTGACCCTGCTGGCCTTCCCCGCGCTGCGGGCGCAGGCGATCGGCGCCCGCAACCCCTCCGTGCTGCCCTTCGACTACGGCGCCCACCTGGCGGCGGCGTGGGCGCTCGTCGGCCTGGTCGTGGTGGGCGCGGTCGTCGCGGGGCGGGTGCGGCGCGCGCGCTCCGCGTGAGGCGGGCCGTCAGCGGGCGGTGAACCGGAGGAAGCGGCGCCCGTCCGCGGTCCAGCCGCGGTCGAGCGTGAAGCCGTCGGCGGCGGCGAGCAGGGCCCGCTCGCCGGTCTGCGCCCAGCGGAAGGGCGCGCTCGTGGCGCCCGCCCCCACCACGCGGCCCGTGAAGACGACGTCGCGCGACGGGTCGGGGTGCGCCTCCACGACCACGGCGCCGCCCGGGCGCAGCAGGTCGCGGCAGCGCGAGAGCAGCGCGGCCGCGTCGCCGCCGATGCCGACGTTGCCGTCGAGCAGCAGCACCGCGCCCCAGGCGCCCTCGCGCGGCAGCCGGTCGAAGACCGACCGCTGCAGCACCGGCAGGCCCAGGCGGCGGCAGCCCTGCACGGCCGCGCGCGCCACGTCGACGCCCCAGGCGGCGAGGCCCGCGTCCAGCGCCGCCCGCACCATCCGGCCGGGCCCGCAGCCCACGTCGAGCACCGGGCCGGACAGGCCGTGCAGCGCGGTCAGGTCGGCGGCGTCGGCCGCCGCGCTCCAGCGGGCGACGTCGAGGCGCTGCTGCGGCTCGGCGCCCTCCGGCACCAGGTGCAGGTCGCCGTGCCCCCGCCGCAGCACGCGCGCCCACGGTTCGGCGCCGCCGGCGCCGAACCAGCCGCCGTCGACCGGCAGGCTGCTCATGCGGCCGCGCCGTCGCGGAGGCCCGCGAGCACGCCGGCGAACCGCGTGCCGGGAGCGGCGGCCGCGACCTCGGCCGCCGACTCGATCGTGTCCACGTCGACCAGCCGCGGCAGCCCGTGCACCTGGAGGCCGGCCTCGACCAGGCGGGCCCGCTGCGCCGCTCCGGTGCCGGGGGTCGACATCGGCACGCCGCGCACCAGGTCGCCGGCGGGCGCGTCGAGGCCGAGCGCCCAGAAGCCGCCGTCCTCCGCCGGCCCGAACCAGGCGCCGTCCCGAGGGTCGTCGAGCACGGACTGCAGCACGGCGGGGTCGACCTGCGGGGTGTCCATGCCGATCAGCAGCGTGCGGCCGCGGCACGCGTCGAACGCGGCGCCGATGCGCCGGTCCAGCCCGCCCGACGGCTGCTGCCGCACCTCGAAGCCGTCGTGGGCGGGCGGCGCGCCGTCGAACCACAGCAGCCGCCGGTCGCAGCGCACCGCGAGGGCCGCCTCCATCGTGTCCGCGAGGCAGGCGGCGGCGAGCTCGGCGGCCTGCTCCAGCGACAGCGGCGGGTGCAGGCGGGTCTTCACCCGGCCCGGCACGCACTGCTTCGCCAGCACGATCAGGGTCGTCATGCCCGGTGATCCGGAGCCGCGCCTCCGCCCGACGGGCGCTCACGGTGCGCTCGGAGCATGCGCCGCATGTCGACCACCGCGGTGACCGTGCCGCGCACGGTGCCGGTGACCTTGGACCGGCCGATCCGCGGCGCGTACGCCACGTCGAGCTCGCGCACCCGCCACCCGGCGACCGACGCGGCGAGCAGCATCTCGAGGGGGTAGCCGCTGCGCCGGTCCTGCAGGTCCAGGCCCAGCAGCGGCTCCCGCCGCATCACCCGCATCGGACCCAGATCGTGCACGACGACCCCGGTCGCGCGGCGGACGGAGGCGGCCAGCACCCGGTTCGCGAGCCGCGCGTGCAGCGGCCAGGCGGAGCGGGACGAGGGCCGCCGGCGGCCCAGCACCAGGTCGGCCCCGCCCGCCAGCACGGGCGCGGCCAGCCGCGGCAGCTCGGCCGCGTCGAGCGACCCGTCCGCGTCGAGCACCGCGACCAGCGGCGCGGTCGCCGCCAGCACGCCGGCGTGCACCGCTGCGCCGAAGCCGCGCCGCGCCTCCGCCACCACGGTCGCTCCGTGCGCGCGGGCGACGTCGGCCGAGCCGTCCGCGGAGCCGTTGTCGACCACGATCGCCCGGTACCCCTCGGGCAGCCGCGCGAGCACGCCGGGCAGCGCCGCCGCCTCGTCCAGGCAGGGCAGCACCACGTCGACCCGGGCGGTCACCGGGCGGAGGGGGTCGGTGCGGCGCGCAGGGGAGCGGTCGCGAACTCGCGGACCCCGGCCTCGAACGGCACGGGCGGCGGCACGTCCAGCTCGGCGCGCAGGCGGGAGGAGTCGGCGGTCACGTGGCGCACGTCGCCCAGCCGGAAGCCGCCGGTGACCACGGGCGCGGGGCCGCCGGCGGCCGCGGACAGCGCCTCGGCCAGGTCGCCGATCGTGTGCACGACGCCGCTGCCGACGTTGAAGGCGCGCACCGACCCGGCGGTCTGCGCCGCGGTCCACTCGAGCGCGGCCAGGTTCGCAGCGGCCACGTCGTCGACGTGCACGAAGTCGCGGCGCTGCCGGCCGTCCTCCAGCACCGTCGGCGCGCGGCCGGCCTCGAGCTGCGACCGGAACAGGGCCGCCACCCCGGCGTACGGGGTGTCGCGCGGCATGCCGGGGCCGTAGACGTTGTGGTACCGCAGCGCCGCGACGCGGCCGCCGGTCTCCCTGGCCCACACCGAGGCCAGCGCCTCCTGCTGCGCCTTCGTCGCGGCGTAGACGTTGCGCGGGTCGATCGGGGCGTCCTCGTCCACCAGGCCGGGCACCAGGTCCTCCCCGGTCACCGGGTCGACGGGCTCGAACCGGCCGGCCTCCAGGTCCTCCGCCCGCCGCGGCGGCACCGGCACCGGCCCGCGCGACGAGCGGTAGGCGCCCTCGCCGTAGACGACCATCGAGGAGGCGAGCACCAGCCGGTCGACGCGGGCGGCGGCCATGCCGGCCAGCAGCACGGCGGTGCCCAGGTCGTTGGAGGCGACGTAGTCGGGGGCGTCCGCGAAGTCGACGCCCAGGCCGACCTTCGCGGCCTGGTGGCAGACGGCGTCGACGCCCTCGAGCGCCCGCGCGACGGCGTCGCGATCGGTCACGTCGCCCTCGACCAGCTGCACGCCGACGGGCACCGGCGCCCGGCCGCCGTGCACGTCGGGGCGGAACGAGTCGAGCACCCGCACCGCCGTGCCGCGCGCCAGGGCGCCGCGCACGACCGCGCCGCCGATGAACCCGGCGCCGCCGGTGACGAGCAGCATCCCCACGGCAGCAGTGTCCCAGCCGGCGCCGACGGCGCCTGAGCGATCAGCGGGGTCGGCGCGCCAGCACCTCCGCGACGGCCTGGGCAGGAGCGCCCGTGCTGCGGCGGAACCCGGCGGGGATCGTGCGGAACAGGTCGGTGACGGTGTCCAGCAGCACCGGCCGGGCCCGGGTGATGCGCCGCTGCACCATCTCGGCGGTCACCGCGTCCGCGTGCTCGGAGCCGACCCCGGCGTCGCTGTCGGTGACGAAGGAGATGTTGACGACCGGCACGTTCAGCTCCTGCGCCAGGATCGCCTCCGGCATCGCCGTCGAGTTCACCAGGTCGCCGCCCATCGCCGCGTGCCAGCGCGACTCGGCGCGGGTGGAGTAGCGCGGGCCCTGGTTCACGACCACGCAGCCGAAGTCGCGGTAGCGCACGTGCTGCCGCGCCAGCGCCTCCACGGCCAGGCCGCGCAGGGTCGACTCGTAGGGGTCGGGGAACGACAGCTGCACCGCCGGGCCCTCGTCGTAGAAGGTGGCGTCGCGGCCCTCGGTGCGGTCGATCACCTGGTCGGGCACCACGAACAGGCCGGGCGCGAACGACTCGCGCAGCCCGCCGGACGCCGCGGTGGTCACGAGCGCGCCGATGCCCAGGGAGGCCAGCGCCCACACGTTCGCCCGGTACGGCACGTTCGCGGGCTGCAGCACGTCGTCCAGCCCGCGGCGCACGAGCACCGCGACCCGCTTGCCGCCGAGCACGCCCGTGCGCACCGGGGTGGAGGTGGGGCCGTAGGGCGTGGGCAGGTCCAGCTCCTGCTCGTCCTCCAGGTCGATCCGCTGCCCGACCCCGCCGATGAACCCGATCTCCGCCGTGCGCGCATCCGTCACCCGACCGATGCTGGCAGGCGGGCGCCGGAAGCGACCCACCCAGTGCGCGGGGTCGGCGGCTCGACGTGCACCGCGGCCCCACACCTCGGCCGCCTAGGCTGCCGGGCCGTGGCACACCTGGTCGGCGCGGAGCGCATCCGGTTCGAGGTGCCGACGAAGGTCGTCCTGGACGAGCTGTCGATCGGCCTGGAGACGGGCGACCGCATCGGCGTCGTCGGCCGCAACGGCGAGGGCAAGTCGACGCTGCTGCGCATCCTGGCAGGGGTGCAGGAGCCCGACTCCGGGCGCGTGACGAGCCGGGGCGGCACGACCTTCGGCGTGCTGGACCAGGGCGACTCGCTACCGGCCGGCACCGTGCTGCAGGCCGTGGTCGGCGGCCGGGCGGAGCACGAGTGGGCGGGCGACCGCCGCGTGCGCGACGTCATGAGCGGGCTGCTGCACGGGCTGGCCCCCGAGGCCGACGTCGCGTCCCTCTCCGGCGGGCAGCGCCGCCGCGTCGCGCTGGCGGCGCTGCTGACCGGTGACGCGGACGTGCTGTTCCTCGACGAGCCGACGAACCACCTGGACATCGAGGGCGTGCGCTGGCTGGCCGCGCACCTGAACGCCCGGTGGTCGAGCGGTCAGGGCGCCATGGTGACCGTGAGCCACGACCGCTGGTTCCTCGACGCGGTCTGCACCCGGATGTGGGAGGTGCACGACCGCACGGTCGACGCCTTCGAGGGCGGCTACGCGGCCTACGTGCTGCAGCGGCTCGAGCGGGACCGGCAGGCGCAGGCGATGGAGGCGCGGCGGCAGAACCTGATGCGCAAGGAGCTGGCCTGGCTGCGCCGGGGGCCGCCCGCGCGCACCTCCAAGCCGCAGTTCCGCATCGACGCCGCGAACGAGCTGATCGCGGACGTGCCCCCGCCCCGCAACTCGGTCGAGCTGAACCGGCTGGCGACCGCGCGCCTCGGCAAGGACGTGGTCGACCTGGTCGACGCCTCCGCCTCCTACGGCGGCGAGCCGGTGCTGGAGCACGTCGAGTGGCGGATCGCCCCGGGTGAGCGCACCGGGATCCTCGGCCGCAACGGCGCCGGCAAGTCGACGCTGCTCGCGCTGGTGGACGGCACCCTGGCGCCGTCGTCGGGCCGGGTGAAGCAGGGCAAGACCGTGAAGGTGCGGCGGCTCACGCAGCAGCTGGCCGAGCTGGACGACGTGGCCGGCGATCGGGTGCTCGACGTCATCGGGCGCCTGCGCACCTCCTACTCCGTGGGCGACGCGGAGCTGGCGCCCGGCCAGCTGCTGGAGCGGCTGGGGTTCCCCGCCAGCCAGCTGTCCGCCCGCATCGGCGACCTGTCGGGCGGCTGGAAGCGGCGGCTGCAGCTGCTGCTCGTGCTGCTGGACGGCCCGAACGTGCTGATCCTCGACGAGCCGACGAACGACCTCGACACCGACATGCTGACCGCGATGGAGGACGTGCTCGACACCTGGCCGGGCACCCTGATCGTGGTCAGCCACGACCGCTACCTGATCGAGCGGGTCACCGACCAGCAGTACGCCGTCGCCGGCGGGCGGCTTCGGCACCTGCCGGGCGGGGTGGAGGAGTACCTGCGGCTGGAGGACGCCTCCGTCGCGGTCGTGCCGGACGCCGCCGCCGGCGCCGGCGTGACGGGCGCGGAGCGGCGCGCGCTGGAGAAGCAGCTGACCTCGCTGGACCGCCGGATGACGCGCCTGGGCGACGAGGTGCAGCGCGACCACGCCGCACTGGCCGCCCACGACCAGGCCGACTACGCGGGCCTCGAGACGATCGCGGCCCGCATCCGCGCCCGGGAGTCGGAGCGCGAGGACCTCGAGCTGGAATGGCTGGAGGCCGCGGAGCGCCTCGAGTCCGCCTGACCCGTCCTCCCGCTGCAGCGCCGCGGACGCCCGGAACCGACGATGCGGGCGCATCCGGACGATGCGGGCGCGCGACCCGCCCGTCGTGTCCGATCCCGCCCGGGTCCGTGCGCTTCGTCGGCGGGTGCCGACCTGCCCGGCCTCCTTCGGCGCCCGCGCGCGTTACGAGCCCCTGCAGATTCGCTGGAAAGCACCCCGGAAGCCCCCGGAAGCCGACAGCCTGTCGGGCACGCCGCGCACGAGGAGGATCCGATGACGAGCACCGCCCAGGCCCCGCAGCAGACGTCGGCCGAGCCCGAGCTGAAGCGGGCGATCGGCCCCAGGCTGCTGCTGCTCTTCATCATCGGCGACATCCTCGGCACCGGCGTCTACGCCCTGACCGGCCAGGTGGCGGGGGAGGTCGGCGGCGCAGCCTGGCTGCCGTTCCTGATCGCGTTCGCGGTCGCCACGATCACCGCCTTCTCGTACCTGGAGCTGGTGACGAAGTACCCGAAGGCCGCCGGCGCCGCCCTCTACGTGCACAAGGCGTTCGGGGTCCACTTCGTGACGTTCCTCGTCTGCTTCGTGGTGATGTGCTCCGGGATCACCAGCGCCTCCACCGCCTCCCGGGCGTTCGCCGCGAACCTCGCCGTCGGCGTCTGTCTCGAGCTGCCGAACATCGCCGTGATGGGCATTGCGATGGGCTT
>JAKONM010000256.1 GCA_022701925.1 Microbacteriaceae bacterium | reverse complement strand
TCTCGATGATCGTGGTGGAGACCAGCACGTCGTACTTGCGCTCCCAGAAGTCGACCATCACCTGCTCCAGCTGGTGCTCGCCCATCTGACCGTGCGCGATCGCGACCCGCGCCTCCGGCACCAGCTCCGCGATCTCGGCGGCCATGCGGCCGATGCTGCTGACCCGGTTGTGCACGTAGAACACCTGGCCCTCGCGCAGCAGCTCGCGACGGATCGCGGCCGTGATCTGCCCCGCGGAGCGCGCGCCCACGAAGGTGAGGATCGGGTGCCGGTCCTCCGGCGGCGTCGCCAGCGTCGACATCTCGCGGATGCCGGTGACCGCCATCTCGAGCGTGCGCGGGATCGGGGTCGCGCTCATCGACAGCACGTCGACGTTGGTCTTCAGCTTCTTCAGCTGGTCCTTGTGCTCGACGCCGAAGCGCTGCTCCTCGTCGATGATCACCAGCCCCACGTCCTTGTACTCGACCTGCTTGGCCAGGATCGCGTGGGTGCCGATGACCATGTCGACCGTGCCGTCGGCGAGGCCCTTCAGCGTCGCCTTCGCCTCCTTGTCGGACTGGAAGCGGCTGAGCGGGCGCACGTTCACCGGGAACCCCGCGAAACGCTCGTTGAAGGTCTCCAGGTGCTGCCGCACCAGCAGCGTGGTGGGCACGAGCATCGCGACCTGCTTGCCGTCCTGGATCGCCTTGAACGCGGCGCGCACCGCGATCTCGGTCTTGCCGAAGCCGACGTCGCCGGAGATCAGGCGGTCCATCGGGATCGCCTTCTCCATGTCGGCCTTCACCGCGTCGATCGTCTCGAGCTGGTCCGGCGTCTCGGCGAACGGGAACGCCTCCTCCAGCTCGTGCTGCCACGGGCTGTCGGGCCCGAAGGCGTGCCCGCGCGAGGCCATGCGCGCGGAGTAGAGCTTCACCAGCTCGACGGCGATGTCGCGCACCGCCTTGCGGGCGCGGCCCTTCGCGGCCGCCCAGTCGGAGCCGCCCATCTTCGACAGCTGCGGCGCCTCGCCGCCGACGTAGCGGGTCAGCAGGTCCAGCTGGTCGGTGGGCACGTACAGCTTGTCGCCCGGGTAGCCGCGCTTGGACGGGGCGTACTCCAGCAGCAGGAACTCGCGCACCACCTTCTCCGGCGGCTTCTGCCCCGCCCGGCGCGGGCCGGTCTTCTGCGGCCCGGCGACCTCCCGGCGCACCAGCTCGACGAACTTCCCGATGCCGTGCGTGGCGTGCACGACGTGGTCGCCGGCCTTCAGCTGCAGCGGGTCGACCACGTTCTTGCGGCGCGACGCCAGCTTCTTCGGCCCGCGGTTGTCCATGGTCGCCGTGCGGCCGTAGAACTCGCGCTCGGTCACGACGGCCATGTGCACCTCGGGCTGCTCAAACCCGGTCTCCAGGTCGCCGACGGTCACGTAGGCGACGCCGGGCTCCAGCTCGTCCGGCACCTCCTCCACCAGCCGGGCCGCCACGCCGCGCTCGGCCAGCACGTCGCGCGCCCGCTCCACCAGGCCCTTGCCCGCGGCGGTGACGACGGCGCTCCAGCCGTGGCGCAGGCGCGAGGCCAGGTGGTCGAGCAGCTCGGCGGGCTTGCCGGGCACCACGCGGGTCGCCTGGCCGTCGACGCGCAGGTACTCGGCGCTGTCGGCCAGCAGCGCCGCCGCCTTCGCCGGGTCCAGGTCGGCCACCGAGGCGGCGTCGCCCGGCTGCGACTCGAACGAGCTGATGGTCCACCAGGTGCGCTTCCCGGCCCGCTCGCGCAGCTGGTTGACCGTCATGAAGTCGCCCGACTCCAGGTCGATCGGCGCCTGCGCGCCGGCCGTCGCGGCGTTCCAGGCCGCGTGGAGGAACTCGCGGTTCGTCTCGGAGAGGCTCACGGCCCGGCTCGCGACCCGCTCCGGCGACAGCACGCAGATCGCCGCGCCGATCGGCAGGTAGTCGCTGATCGGCACGAGGCCGTCGGAGAGGGCGGGCGCCAGCGACTCCATGCCCTCCACCGGCACGCCCTCGGCGACCTTCGCCAGCATCTGCGCGAGGTTCGGGAACTCGTGCCGCAGCTCGCGGGCGCGCTGCTGCACCGACGGCGTCAGCAGCAGCTCGCGCGCCGGCACCAGCTCGACGGCCTCGACGACCACGTCGAGCGAGCGCTGGTCGGCCACCGAGAAGCCGCGCAGCGCCTCCACCTCGTCGCCGAAGAAGTCGATGCGCACGGGGTGCTCCGCGATGGGCGAGAAGACGTCGAGGATGCCGCCGCGCACCGCGAACTCGCCGCGGCGCGTCACCAGGTCGACGCGGGAGTAGGCCCGCTGCACGAGCCGCTCGGTCAGCTGCGCGAGGTCCACGCCGCGCTGCCCCTGACGCAGACCGATCGGCTCGACCTGCTCGAGGCCGACGACCAGCGGCTGCAGCGCCGCGCGCACCGGCGCGATCACGACCAGGGCCGGGTCGCCCGGCTTCCAGGCGTGCATGCGGCGGATGGCGTGCAGCCGGCGGCCCACGGTCTCGACGCCGGGGCTCAGGCGCTCGTGCGGCAGGGTCTCCCAGGCCGGGAAGTCCAGCAGCTCGGCGTCGGGCAGCAGGCAGTGGAAGGCCAGCCGCACGGCCTCCGCCTCCCGCTCCGTGGCGGTGATGACGAACAGCGCGTCGCTCTCGTCGCGCTCGCGGCGCCGGCCCAGCAGGGCGGCGAGCAGCGGCTCGTGCAGCCCGGGGGTGGCCGAGAAGTCGGTGCTGCGGGACGCGGCCTGCAGGGCGTTGCTCATGGTGTCCGCGGAGGCGAGCAGGCGCGGCAGACCGGAAAGACTCACTCCCCCCATTTTACGGACGCCCCTGACAGCGCCGGCCCCCGTGCGCCGCGGGCGAACGGATGGAGGAGGACAGCGGGCGACGACCGCGGGAACAGGCCGCTGACCGCGGCGGAGACGGGGGCCTCCTGCATCCCGGCCGGGCGCGGGCGCCCAGCGGCGCGGCGGCAGACTTCGGGCATGGCGACGGATCTGCGGGGGCGCACGGCACTGGTTACCGGGGCGTCGGGCGGCATCGGCTCCGACGTCGCGCTGCGGCTGGCGGCGGCCGGCTGCGACGTGGCGGTGCACTGGTCCGGCGACGAGGAGGCGGCGCGGGCGGTGGCGGACCGCGCCGCGACGCACGGCGTGCGCACCGCCGTGCTGCAGGCGGACCTGCGCGACCCGGCCGCGGCCGCCGGCCTGATCGAGCGGGTCGGCGCCGGGCTGGGCCCGATCGACGTGCTGGTCGCGAACGCCGGGATCAACACCCCGGTGCAGGACGTCGCGGACGTGACGCCGGAGCAGTGGGACGAGACGATCGCGCTGAACCTGACCGCGCCGTTCCTGCTGACGCAGGCCGTCGTGCCGGGGATGGTCGAGCGCGGCTTCGGGCGGGTGCTGCTGGTCTCCTCCGTCGCCGCCTTCACGGGCGGCCTGGTCGGTCCGCACTACGCGGCGTCGAAGGCCGGCCTGCACGGCGTCCTGTTCTGGCTGGCGAAGCGCGTCGCGGGGTCCGGCGTCACGGTGAACGCAGTGGCGCCGGCCGTCGTCGCCAGCGGCATGGTGCCGGAGGACTCGGACGCGAGCGCGATCCCGGTCGGCCGCATCGGCCGACCCGAGGAGGTCGGCGAGCTGGCGATGGCGATGCTGACGAACGCCTACGTGACGGGCAAGGTCTTCACCGCGGACGGCGGGATGTTCCCGCACTGACCCGCGCCGGCTCGGGTCACCCGCCGTCGCCCTGCCGCAGCAGGTCGACGTGCGTCTTCGGCCCGGGTCCCGCGCCGCGTGGACGCGCGCCGGCGAGCACCGCCGACACCTGGTCGAGCCCGACGACCGCGGAGACGAGCGGGCGCGGGTCGACCCGGCCGGCCGCGTACGCCTCGATCGTGCCCGCGAGGCCGCCGGAGGCGCTGAGCACCCCGACCGCGGTGACGTCCTTCAGCGCGACGGTCCTGGTGTCGACGAGGCTGGGGCTGCCCGCCAGCCCCACCCAGACCACGCGGCCGCCCGGCTCGACCAGGTCGACGGCGAGCGCGGGCAGCTCGGGCGCGTTCGACGCGTCGACCACCGCGTCCCACGGCTCGTCGGGCAGGGAGTCGCGGGTCCAGACGCCGTCGAAGCCGAGACCGCGCGCGAACTCGAGCGAGGCGGGGTCCCTGCCCATCAGGTGCACCCGCGCGCCGGCGGCCCGGGCGAACATCGCGACGAGCAGGCCGATCGTGCCCGGGCCGAGCACCAGCACGGCGTCGCCCGGCCGCACCCCGGCTCCCCGCACGGCCCGCAGCGCGTTGCCGCCCGGCTCCACCAGCGCGCCGAGGGCGTCGTCCACCGAGTCCGGCAGCGCCTGCAGCGACGACGCCGGCACGGCCACCTGCTCCGCCAGCGCGCCGGGCCTGCCGCCGCGGATGCCCAGCTCGGTGCGCGCCCCGCACACGTGCTGGCGACCGCTGCGGCAGCGCCGGCAGACGCCGCAGCCGAGCATGGTGTCCCCGGTCACCCGCCGGCCCAGCCAGCCGCGGTCGACGCCCTCGCCGACCGCCGAGACGACGCCCGCCCACTCGTGGCCGATGCGGATCGGGAAGGCGGCGTGCCCGTCGTGCAGGTACTGCATCTCGCCGCTGTGGAACTCGGCGTCCGTGCCGCAGACGCCCGCGCGCCGCACGTCGACCACGACGTCGCCCGGCACCGCCTCCGGCGGCGCCACCTGCTGCACGCCCGACTCGCCCGGCGCCGTGATCACGAACGCCCTCACCGCCCGGGCCGTCCCGGTCCGGCGTCCCGCGGCGAGCCCATGACGGCACGCTAGCGGCGGCGCCTGCCGCACGTCGGCGCCGAGGCCGGTGCGACACGCCGCGACGCGCACGACACGCCCTGGAAGTCCGTGGCACCCGTTCAGGGCGCGCCTATGGTCCATCGGGTCGGATCCGCGTCGGGAGCGGGGACGGCTTCGCGGAAGGGGAACGCGCTGCACGGGAACGAGGATCCGGCCGACGACCGCACGCCTCCTCGCCGCACCGCGATCCGCCCGGAGGGCATCGCCGCCGAGATCCGCCGCCGCCGGGCGCAGCAGGCCCAGCAGACGCCCTCCGTGCCCGACCGCCCGCGTCCCGGCGCCGCCGCCACGACCGGGCAGCTGCCCGTCGCCCGCACCCGCGCCACCGGCGCCGGCCCCACCGGCACCGCGCCGATCCCCGTCGTGCGCGTGCAGCCCGCCGCCCCCGCGCCGCAGGACACCGCCCGCCGCCGCCTGCGGGTCGAGCCGCCCGCCGCGCCCGTGCAGCCGATGACCCGCCGGGAGGCGCTGCGCACCGCGCCCGCCGCACCGCAGCAGCGCCCGGCCCCGCAGCCGCCGGAGACCCGCGGCCCGGCCGCGCCCCCGGTCCCCGAGGTCCGAGCGCCCCGGGTCGGGGCGGCCGCGCCCCGCCCCGCCGCGCAGCCCGTCCGCGCGCCGGCGCCCGCCCCGCAGCCGCTGCGCCCGCCGGTGCCGGTGCGCACGCGCCCCGCCTCCGCGCCGTCGACCACCGCGAGCCCGTCGCGCCCCGCCGCACGCCCCTCCTCCCCCGCGCCCGCCCCGCGCCCCGTGGTCCGCACGGTGCCGCCGCCGCCCGTCGCGCCGGACGTCGAGCCCGCCGTCGACCGTCGGCGCCGCCCGTTCCGCCGCGTGCTGGCGACCCTGGCCGCGTTCGGCCTGCTGGGCGTCTTCGCGCTGCCCTCGATCGCCGGCGAGACCGCCGGGGCCCCGCCCGTGTCGGGCGTGCACCTGGACGACGACCTGCAGCAGTTCCACGTCGGCGGCGACGTGCGCGCCAGCGGCACGCAGACGGACTCGATGACCGGGCAGATGCCGGTGGCCGCGGCGCCGACCTGGGTCGTGCCGCTGCGCGGGGAGCTGCGGGACGGCTTCGGGCCGCGCCTGCAGCAGCCGGTGGCGGGCGTCAACCTCTTCCACCGCGGCCAGGACATCGGCGGCGGCTGCGGCGCCGCCATCCACGCCGCCGCGGCCGGCACCGTCGAGAGCGCGGGCTGGTGGGGCACCTACGGCAACTGGACCCTGATCGACCACGGCGACGGCGTCGAGACCGGCTACGCGCACCAGGCCCGCATGCTGGTCCGCCCCGGCCAGCGGGTCGCGGCGAACCAGGTGATCGGCTACGAGGGCACCACCGGCGCCTCCACCGGCTGCCACCTGCACCTGGAGGTGCACCTGAACGGGGTCGCCGTGAACCCGGTGCCGTTCTTCGTCGCGAAGGGCATCCCGCTGGGCCGCTGACCTGGCGCGTCGTCCTCGGCGCCGCCTAATCTCCCATCGAGCGAGTAGGACTTGGGGGTCTCGCCGTGGGGATGCCGGACTTCCTGATCGTCGGAGCGCCGAAGGCGGGCTCCACCGCGCTGCACGCGGCGCTGGTCCGGCACCCCGACCTGTTCCTCAGCACGCCCAAGGAGCCGAAGTACTTCCTGACGGCGGACGCGCCGCCCCCGCGCAGCACCCAGCGGGGCCCCGGCGACGCCCACAGCGCGCAGGAGTGGGTCTGGCGCCGCGGCGACTACGAGGCGCTGTTCGACGCGGCGCCGGCGGGGCGGCTGAAGGGCGAGAGCACGCCCTTCTACCTGTGGAGCACCGACGCCCACCGGCGCATCCGCGCCGCCGCGCCCGACGTGCGGATGATCGCCGTGGTGCGCGACCCCGTGGAGCGCGCCTACTCCAACTGGTCGCACCTGTGGGCCGACGGGCTGGAGCCCGAGGCCGACTTCCTGACCGCCTGGCGCGCCGCCCCCGCGCGGGCCGCCGCCGGCTGGGCGCCCTTCTGGCGCTACGACGAGCTGGGCCGCTACGGCGAGCAGCTGCAGCACCTGACCTCCGTGTTCCCGCGCGAGCAGGTGCACGTGCTGCGCTACCGCGACGTGCTGGACGAGCCGGAGCGCACGCTGGACCGCATCTGCGCGTTCCTCGGCGTGCGGCAGGGCGCGGTGGGGACGATCCCCTCCAGCAACGTGGGCCGCTGGGCCGCCGATTCCCCTCGCAACCGGCGCCTGCGCCGCGTGGTCCGCGCCGGCGCGGCCCTCGGCGCGCACGTGCCGCCGACCGTGTGGCGCGGGGCGGAGCGCCGCGTGCTCGAGCGGCTGCAGCGCGACTCCGGCCCCCGGCCCCGCCTGGCTCCCGCCGCGCGGCGGGAGGTGCTGGAGCACTACCGCGACGACGTGGCGCTGCTGGAGCAGATCACCGGCGACTCGTACCGCGACTGGTTCGGCGACGGCGGCACCGACCTGTACCGCATCCGGAAGCCCTGACCGCCGCCCCGCCGGGGGCGCTGGGCGTGGTGCGGCTCAGGCCTCCGGCACGAAGGCGGTGCGCAGGTCGTTCGCCCCGTCCTCCCGCGCCGCCTCCCAGTACAGCCGCACCCCGCCGTCGGCGCGGGCGATCGACAGGTAGCGCAGGGTGCCGCGGGGCGTCGGACCGGTGACCGGCACGAACGCGTCCTGCACGCCCTCGGCGGCGGCGGTGCGCTCGTACCAGTTCTCCTCGGCGCTGGCGCGGCCGTCGTAGAACGCGGTCCACGGCTCCCCGGGCAGCACGCTGGTGATGCGGGTGCCGCGCGCGTCCCACCCGTCGCCCCGGGGCGCCAGCGCGGTGACCGGCTCGGACCAGTGCAGGCCGTCGTCGCTGGAGAAGTAGGCGGAGGTCATGCGGTCGGCCTGGTCGTCGCCGCCGTCCAGCGGGTGCCGGCACGCCCACATCGACCACTCGTCACCCTCGCGGTGCACGACGACGTCCTTCCAGGCGGTGTCCTCGTCGCCGGGCAGCACCACGGTGCGCTCGCCCCGCGGCAGGCCGGCGACCTCGTCGGCGTCCAGGGCCTCCACCCACCAGTGCTTCGAGTCCCAGGTCGAGCAGCTGACGTAGAGGCGCCAGCCGCCGTCGGGCCGCCGGATCAGCGCGGGGCGCTCGAGCGACGCGGCGCCGAACTGCTCGGCGGTCACCGTGGCCACCGGCTCGAAGCGCACGCCGTCCTCGCTGCGGGAGACGACGTTCGCGAAGCCGCGACCCTGGTCGACGGGCCGCCGCAGGCGGTGCGCGAGCCAGTAGGCGCCGTCGTCGTGCACGACCGAGGGCCCGCCCGCCCAGAACCCGTCTCCGCTGCCCGGCGGCTGCACCGCCACCTGGCCGGGCTCGCTGCTGAGGGTCTCGACGATCCGCTGGGCCCACGTCATGTGCATCGACCCTACGGGTGGGTCCCGGCCCGCCCGACGAGCCCCGCCGTCGCGCGTCTCCGCGAGCGGTGGCGGCCCCGTCAGCAGGAAGGGGGCGCTGCAGCAGGGAGCGGACGCCTCCTGGTTCCTGCCGGACGTCCTCGTTCCTGCTGACGGGCCCGGCGGAGGCGGGCGGCGGTCGGGTCAGCGCGCGGCGCGGGGCGCGTTCCAGCGCTGCTGCGCCGCCTCGAGCCCCAGCTGCGCCAGGTCGACCACCGCGTCGGCGGCGTCGTCGACCAGCAGCGGCAGGTCCTTGCGCTCCGCCGGCGAGAAGTCGCGCAGCACGAAGTCGGCGGCGGGCTGGCGGCCGGGCGGCCGCCCCACGCCCACCCGCACGCGCGGGAAGTCGGGGGTGCCCAGCACGGCCGCGATGTCGCGCACGCCGTTGTGGCCGCCGTGGCCGCCGCCGGTCTTCAGCCGCAGGTCGCCGAACGGGATGTCGAGCTCGTCGTGCACGACGACGACGCGCTCGGGCGGCAGCGAGTAGAACTTCGCGAGCGCCCCGACCGGGCGGCCCGACTCGTTCATGTACGTCTGCGGCGCGGCGAGCACGAAGCGGGTGCCGCCGGGCCGGTCACGGCCCTCGGCGACACCCGCACCGGTCTTGTGGCGGAGGAAGCGCACGCCGAATCGCGTCGCCAGCAGGTCGACGGCCATGCGGCCCACGTTGTGCCGGTTGCCGGCGTACTGCGGGCCCGGGTTGCCGAGCCCGACGACCAGCCAGGCGTCCTCCGCCATCAGTGGATCAGGACTCGTCGGCGGAGCCCTCGGTCTCCTCCACGACGTCGCCCTGGGCCTCCGCGCCGTCCTCCGGGGTCTCGAGCTCGGGGGCCGGCGCGTTCGCGACGCCCACGACCAGCACGTCGGGCTCGACGGCCAGCTCCGCACCCTCGGGCAGCGTGACGTCGGCCGCGGTGATCTGCGTGCCGTCCTCGGCGCCCTCGACGTCGACCGTCAGGCGCTGCGGGATGTTCGTGGCCTCGACGCTCAGCAGCAGGGTCTGCGAGTCCAGGGCGGCCACGGTCCCGGGGAAGGACTCGCCCTCCAGCACGACCGGCACCTCGACCTCGACGCGCTCGCCGCGGCGGACGATCAGCAGGTCGAGGTGCTCGATGATCTGACGCACCGGGTCCTTCTGCACGTCCTTCACCAGCGCGAGCTGGCCGCCCGACGGCAGGTCCAGGTCGAGCACGGCGTTGGCGCGGCGGATGATCAGCGCCGTCTCGTGCGCCGGCAGGGAGATGTGCACCGGCTCGGTGCCGTGGCCGTACACGACGGCGGGGATGCGCCCGACGGCGCGCAGCTTGCGAGCCGCGCCCTTGCCGAAGTCGGTGCGGGGCTCAGCGGAGATCTTGTCGGCCATGCGGTCCTCCTGGGACGTCAGGGGCCGCGGCTGGGCCCGTCGATTCGGTCCGGCGGCCGAGCGGGCGTCACGTGCTGCGCCGCGTCGATCACGGACGGCGCTCGCGCGCCGGTCCCTCGCCGAAGTCCAGCCGTCGAGTGTAGCCGAGCCCGGGTGCCGCCGCGGATCCGGACCTCCTGCGCGACACGCCGCTGCGGCCGTGACGCCACGGGCCGGAGGGTCCGACGCGGGGTCCCCCGCCGGTTCAGCGGGCCCGGAGCACCTGGGCGAGGATCCGCTCGGTCAGCTGGTCCGCGTGCCCCAGCACCCGCACGGTCGTGCCCGGCTCGCCCGCGGTCAGCGGCTGCAGCGTCGCCAGCTGCGAGGACAGCAGCGACACCGGCATGAAGTGGCCGCGGCGGCGGTGCATGCGGCGCACCAGCTCGTCGCGGCCGACGTCGAGCAGCACGAAGAACGCCTGCGGCTCCTGCGCCAGGATGCGACGCCGGTAGACCCGCTTCAGCGCCGAGCACGCCATCACGGGCGTGACGCCCTCCGCGACCGCCTCGACCATCGCCCGGCCCACGGCGTCCAGCCAGGGCGCGCGGTCCACGTCGTCCAGCGGCCGCCCGGCCGACATCTTGGCGACGTTGGAGGCGGGGTGCAGGTCGTCCCCGTCGATGTAGCGCCCGCCCTCGATGCGATCGGCCAGCGCCTCCGCCACCGTGGACTTGCCGGAGCCGGAGACCCCCATGATCACGAGCGGCGGCAGCATCCCCCCGACGCTAGTCAGCGGCCCTGAGGGTTCGCGGGTCCGCGAGCCGGCCGCGGGCCCGACCCGCAGCCCGATCAGTAGAACTCGCGGGTGTTCACCGGGTTGATCAGGGGCTCGCCGTCCAGGTACCGGGTGGCGTTGCGGGCGAACAGCTCGGCGATCAACCGGTCCTCCTGGTCGCTCAGCGCCGCGGTGTGCGGGCTGATCAGCGCGTTCGGCAGCGACCAGAGCGGCGAGGCGTCCGGCAGCGGCTCCGGGTCGGTGACGTCGAGCGCCGCGAAGAGCTCGCCCTGCTGCAGCCGGGCGATCAGCGCGTCCTGGTCGATCACGGTGCCGCGACCGACGTTCACGACGACGGCGTCGGGCCGCATCGCCGCGATCACCTCGGCGCTCACCAGATGGCGGGTCGCGTCGGTGCCGGGCAGCGTCACGACGACGCCGTCGAACTCGCCCACCCGGGCCGCCAGGTCGCGCGGGTGGATCACCTCGGCCACGTGCGGCACCGCATCGGCGTGCCGGCTGGTGCCCGCCACGTGGACGTCCTGCCGCTCCAAGCGCTGCGCGACCAGACGGCCGATCGAGCCGAGCCCGACGATCAGCACGCGGCTGCCCTCGAGCCGCCGCATCAGCCACCGCTGGTCCCACTCCCGGCGCCGCTGCTGGCCGAGCAGCCGGGGCAGGGACTTGAAGCCCGCCAGCAGGCCGAACTCGCACCACTCCGCCAGCGGCACCGCGTGCACACCGGCGGTGGTCGTGAAGCGCACGCGCTGCAGCTCGTCCTCGTCGAGCGCCGCGCCCTTCACCTGCGCGCCGCCGCCGGCGGGCATCAGCTGCACCCACTCCAGCCGCGGGTTGGCGCGCAGCGTGCGGGCCAGCTGGTCGGGCTGCTCGCCCGGGATCCCGTAGAGCACCTGCGCGGAGTCGACCAGGTCGCGGAAGCGCTGCTCGTCCTCCGGCGAGCGCCGGAAGCCGGGGTCGCCCGGGTGGTCGCCGGGCAGCCGCATCGGCGGCAGCAGGTCGTGCTCCACGACGAACTCCATGCGGGGCTCGAGGTCGCGCACGCGCTGCGCCAGGTCCTCCGGGATCGGCGTCGCGGCGACGGCGCGCAGCCGCGGCTCCGTCACAGCGCGCCCTTCGCGGGGTCGCCGGCGGGCAGCGGCCGCATCCGCGTCACGTCGATCGGCGCGGCCAGCGCGCCCTCGAGCGCCTCGCCCAGACGCTGCAGCGCGACGCCGCGGCCGTGCACGTCGAGGGCCTCGGCGGAGGTCCACCGCTCGATCATCACCAGGGCGCCGTCCTCGCGCTCGTGCAGCGCGTAGGTCTCGCAGCCGGGCTCGTCGTGCACCGCCGCGACCGCCGTCAGCAGCGCCTGCCGCACCGCCTCGGCGCGGCCCTCCGCCGGCCTCGTCACCGCCACGACCACCACGTCGTCCGCCATCGGGACCCCTCCTCCGCGAGCGGTCCTTCCGCCCGTCACGAGTGTGGTGCAGGCGCCTGAACCCCTCGAAGCCGACGCCGCAGGGCCCGGGCTAGGGTCGCCGGAGACGACTCCCCCGACAGAAGGAGACCCCTGTGACGGACGCGGCGACCGCCGACATCGGCGTGGTGGGCATGGCGGTGATGGGTTCGAACCTGGCCCGCAACCTGGCGAAGAACGGCCACACCGTGGCGGTCTACAACCGCACGAACGAGAAGACCGACGACGTGATGCGCGACCACGGCGACGACGGCCACTTCGTGCCGAGCCACGAGATCGACGACTTCGTGGCGAGCCTGAAGAAGCCGCGGACGGCCATCATCATGGTGCAGGCGGGCCGCGGCACCGACGCCGTGATCGACCAGCTGGCGGAGCGGTTCGAGCAGGGCGACATCATCGTCGACGGCGGCAACGCGCTGTTCACCGACACCATCCGGCGCGAGAAGGACCTGCGCGAGAAGGGTTTGAACTTCGTCGGCACCGGCATCTCCGGCGGCGAGGAGGGCGCGCTGAACGGGCCCTCGATCATGCCCGGCGGCAGTGCGGAGGCGTACGAGACCCTGGGCCCGATCCTGGAGTCGATCGCGGCCGAGGCCGAGGGCGAGCCCTGCGTCACCCACATCGGCACCGACGGCGCCGGGCACTTCGTGAAGATGGTGCACAACGGCATCGAGTACGCCGACATGCAGCTGATCGCGGAGGCCTACGACCTGCTGCGCCGCATCGGCGGCCACGAGCCCGCCGCCCTCGCCGAGGTGTTCGACGAGTGGAACCAGGGCGACCTGTCCTCCTACCTGATCGAGATCACCGCCGAGGTGCTGAAGCAGACCGACGCCGACAGCGGCAAGCCGTTCGTCGACGTGGTCGTGGACCAGGCCGGCTCGAAGGGCACCGGGGTCTGGACCGTGCAGAACGCGGTCGGCCTGGGCATCCCCGTCTCCGGCATCGGCGAGGCCGTCTTCGCCCGCGCCGTGTCCTCCAAGCCCGAGCAGCGCCAGGCCGTGCAGGCGCTCGGCAACCCGCGCCCGCAGCCGGTCGCCAAGCCCGACGGGTTCGAGGACGACGTGCGCGCCGCGCTCTACGCCTCCAAGGTCGTCGCCTACGCGCAGGGCTTCGACATCATCATCGCCGGGGCGAAGGAGTACGACTGGGACATCGACAAGGGCGCGGTCGCCAAGATCTGGCGTGCGGGCTGCATCATCCGCGCGAAGTTCCTGGACCGCATCGTCGAGGCCTACGAGCGGAACCCGCAGCTGCCGACCCTGCTGGCCGACGAGTACTTCGCGAAGATCGTCGCCGACGGCGAGGCCGCCTGGCGCCGCGTGGTCTCCACCGCCGCGCTGTCGGGCGTGCCCGCGCCGGGCTTCTCCTCCGCCCTCGCCTACTACGACTCGCTCTCCAGCGAGCGCCTGCCCGCGGCCCTGATCCAGGGGCAGCGCGACTTCTTCGGCGCCCACACCTACTTCCGCGTCGACAAGGAGGGCACGTTCCACACCATGTGGGGCGACGACGACCGCCGCGAGGTGGAGCAGCGCGCCCACTCCCACTGATGCGCCCCTGAGGTGCTGATGCGGCCGCGCCGGCGGCCGCATCAGCACCTCGCGGCCGGATCAGGCGAGACCGACCAGCACGACGACCGCCAGCTGCGTGAGCACCAGCGGGAGGACGACCCGCCGGAAGGCCCGGACCAGCGGCATGGTGCGCGGGGCCGGCAGCAGGCGCAGGGCGAGGGTCAGGGCGGCCGCGACGCCGGCGGCCTTCACCGCCGTCCACAGCCACGGCGGCAGGAGCGGCCCCGCGCCGCCGCCCAGGAACAGCGGCACCGAGACGGCTGCGGCCGCGGCGATCAGCGCGGCGCGGCCCGCGTGGGCGATTAGACGCGGGGCTCCGCTCGCCGTCCGGAGCCGGGCGGGCGAGCGCGGCACCGCCGCCGCGGCACCGGCCAGCAGCGCCACCAGCGCGACCGGCATCGTGACCGCGGACCACAGGTCCCGCTGCGCGGCCGCCGCGTCGACCAGGCGGAGGCCGTGACCGGCGACCGCCGGCCCGGCCACCGCCAGCACCGGGGGCAGGGCGATGGAGCCCGCGTCGGCCAGCCCCGCGCGGACCGAGGTGCCCGGCTCCTGCACGAGCAGGCGGGCGCACACGACGCCGACGCCCAGGAGCACCGCGACGACGACCAGGCCGCCCTGGAGCGCGCCCAGCGGCAGCGCAGCAGCCGCCAGGAGGGCGGCGCCGAGCAGCACCACGGCCCGGACCCCGGGTCCCCGGCCGCGACCGACCTGCCGCAGCAGGCGGGCGGTCTCGGTCACCGGCGTCAGCAGTGCCGACCCGACCGTGCTCCCGACGCCGCGCCCGTCGATCAGCGCGCCCAGGGAGGAGCAGGCCGCGGCGAGCGCCAGCACGAGGAGCGCAGCCGCGGCCGCGAGCGCCCAGTCAGTCATCGTCCGGCTCGGTCGCGGCCCGGCGCCAGCGCTCCTCCAGCGACTCGGCCGCCGGCGGGGGCTCCTGCACCCGCTCGGCATCCGCCGCAGGAGGATCCGCGGGCGCGTCCTGCGGGGCCGGACCGTCGGCGTCCCCGCCCGCCGCGTCCGCCGACAGGTCACCGAGTCCGTCGTCCAGGACCTCCTGGACGACGGGCACGGCCACGACGGGGTCCGTGCCGGCCGCGGCGATCAGCAGGCGCACCTGGTCGCAGGGAGCGCCGATCAGCGCGTCGGCCAGCGCCGCGGGGTCGATCGGCTCGTCGACGCCGGGCTCCCCCAGCGCGCCCCGCTCGGCGTCGCTGAGGATCACGAGCAGGCGGTGCAGCGCCTCACCGGGCACCGCGGCCAGGTTCGCCCGCAGAAGCGCGGAGCGGGCGACCCGGGCTGCGGATCGCCGCACCTGCGGCAGCACGGACGGCGCGGGCTCCCCGGCGAGCACCCGGTCGATGCAGCGGCCGAGGCGCCGCGCCTCCGCCGGCCAGCCCGCCAGCCGCAGCAGTCGTGCGGCCCGGTCGCAGGCCTGCACGAACGCGGACTCGTCCGCCGGGAGCGGGTCCTCCTCCCGGCCCCGCGGCGCGATCCTCGTGACCGCCGCAGCGGCGACGACGCCGGCCCGGCGGTCGCAGTCGACGATCAACCCGGCCGGCCAGTCCGTCAGCACCGGCCCCAGCCGCAGCGTCGCGGCACTCGTCGCGTCGGGCACGGCCGCGGGCACGTGCCCGGCCTGGAGCGCCCGGTCGCCGAGCACCCGCTGCGCGCTGTCGAGCAGCCCCTCGAGCGCCACGGCGTCCAGGGCCGTCCGCCGCGCCCTCGGCGCGGGCACCAGCGCCCAGGCCGCGTCGGCCGCGTGCCGCATCGGATCCTCGACCGTCCCGCAGACCAGCAGGACGTCCGCGTCGGCCGGGGAGGAGGCCTCGACCCAGCCCCGCCGCCGCAGGGCGGCCAGTGCGCGCAGCCGCAGCAGCGGGAAGCCCGGCACGCCGACGACCAGCACGTGCACGCGTGCCGCCGCCAGGTCGTCCATCAGTCCCACGCGTCGCCCTCCCGCACCGGCGACCTCCGCGCCTCACCCAGCGGGACGGTACCGGGCCAGGCGCAGGCTGTTGCCGACGACGAGCACGGAGGACAGCGCCATCGCGCCGCCCGCGAGCAGCGGGCTCAGCAGCCCGAGCATCGCCAGCGGCAGGGCCGCGACGTTGTAGGCGAAGGCCCAGAAGAGGTTCGTGCGGATGGTCCGCAGGGTCCGGCGCGACAGCCGCACCGCCTCCGGGATCAGCGCCACGTCCTCCCGCAGCAGCACGACGCCGGCCGCCTCCGCCGCGGCGTCGGTGCCGCCGCCCATCGCGATGCCCAGGTCCGCCGCGGCCAGCGCGGCCGCGTCGTTCACCCCGTCCCCGGCGACCGCGACGGTGCGGCCCTCGGCCTGCAGCGCCCGCACCGCGTCCAGCTTGCCCTGCGGCGAGGTGCGCGCGAGGACCCGCTCGACGCCCGTGGCGCGGGCCACCGAATCCGCGGCGCCCTGCCCGTCACCGGTCACCAGCACGGGCTCGACGCCCAGCGCTCGCAGCCGGGCGACCGCGTCGACCGCACCGGTCCGCACCGCGTCCGCGAGCACGACCACCGCCTCCGCGCGGCCGCCGACCGCGAGCACCACGGCCGTCGCGCCCCGCGCCTCCGCCGCCGCGACCGCGTCCCGCAGCCCCGACGGCAGCGCCGCACCCCGCTCGGCGGCCCAGGGCGCCGAGCCGACGAGCACGTCGCGGCCGTCCACGACCGCGACGACGCCGCCGCCCGGAGCCGCGCTGAACGACGTCACCGCGGGCGAGCCGCCGGACGCCGCGGCCGCGATCGCGCGCCCGATCGGGTGCTCGCTGCCGCCCTCCGCCGCCGCGGCCAACCGCAGCGCCTCCGCCGCGTCACCGCCCTCGAGCGGCACCACCTGCTCCAGCGCCATCCGCCCGGTCGTCAGCGTGCCGGTCTTGTCGAGCACGATCACGTCGACCCGGCGCATGCGCTCCAGCACCTCGGGACCGCGGATCAGCACGCCCAGCTGCGCGCCCCGGCCCGTGCCGACCAGCAGCGCCGTCGGGGTCGCCAGCCCCAGGGCGCACGGGCAGGCGATCACCAGCGTCGCGATGGCGGCGGACAGGCCGACCGCGGGCAGGCCGGCGATGCTCCAGCCGACCAGCGCCAGCACCGCCAGCCCCAGGACGACCGGCACGAACACCGCCGAGATGCGGTCGGCCAGCCGCTGCACGTCGGCCTTGCCCGCCTGGGCGGCCGCGACCAGGCGCCCCAGCCGGGCCAGCTCGGTGTCGGCGCCGACCCGCTCGACGCGGACGACGATGCTGCCGCCCGCGGCCACGGAGCCGCCGGTCACCGGATCCCCCGGGCCCACCTCCACCGGCACGGGCTCGCCGGTGAGCAGGGCGGTGTCGACCGCGGCCCGGCCCTCCGCCACCACGCCGTCCGCGGGCACCGTGCCGCCCGGGCGCACCACCACGCGGTCGCCCGGCACCAGGGAGGTCGGCGGCACGAGCACCTCGGCGCCGTCCCGCAGCACCGCGGCCTGCTTCGCGTTCAGCTGCAGCAGCGACCGCAGGGCGCGGCCCGACCGGTCGCGCGCCGCGCGCTCGGCGACCTTGCCGGCCAGCACCAGCGTCGGCACCACGACCGCCACCTCCAGGTACGCCTCCGAGCCGCCGGCGAGCAGCGAGACCGCGGCGGAGACCGACGCGGCCACGACGCCCAGCGAGATCAGGGTGTCCATCGAGGCGGACCCGTGGCGGGCGGCCCGCACCGCCCCGGCGTGGAACGGCCAGGCGCACCAGGTGACGACCGGCACCGCCAGCGCCGCGGCGACGAGCGTGCCGGCCGCTCCGTGCAGGGCGGGGACCGTCATCAGCAGGACGACGGGCAGCGCCAGCGCGGCGGCCAGCACCAGCCGGGGGCGCAGGCGGCGGGCGTCCCGCTCGTCCCGCAGCCGACCGGCGGAGGGCCGGGCGCCGTAGCCGGCGGCCTCCACCGCGCGGATCACCTCGTCCAGCGCGACGCCCGACCGCACGGACGCCGTCTCCGTCGCCAGGTTGACCGAGGCGGACGTGCCGGGCAGGCGGTTCAGCTTCCGCTCGATCCGGTTCGCGCAGGCCGCGCAGGTCATCCCGGTGATGTCCAGCTCGACCGGCCGCACCGACGCCGGGGCGCTCACGCGTCGGTCAGGGTGTAGCCGGCCTCCTCCACGGCCGCCCGCACCTCGTCGCGGCCGAGGGGGCGGGAGGCCCGCACCGAGACGTCGGAGGCGCCGCCGACCTGCAGGCGCACCTCCACCGACTCGACGCCCGGCACCGCGCCCAGCTCCTCGCGCACGCTGGCGACGCAGTGCCCGCAGGTCATGCCGAGCACGCCGAAGCGCTGACCCTCGGCCGCCGGGGCAGCGGCCGCGGCGCGGGCCCCGTGGCCGCCGCAGGCGCCCCCGCAGCAGCCGCCGGCCTTCGGGGAGCTCGAGGAGGAGACGTCGGTGAGCCCCAGGTCGTCGCGCATGGCAGGTCCTTCCGGTGGTGGGCGGCCGAGGGCGGCCGCCGGTGGGGGTGGCGGGGAGGACCGTGCGGCCGTCCCCGGTGGTTCAGGAGCGGACCAGCCGCGCGATGGCGGCGGACGCCTCCTGCAGCACGTCCTGGGCGACCACGCCGCCCTCGGCGCTCGCACGGGCGACGCAGTGGGCCAGGTGGTCGTCGAGCAGCTGCAGCGCCACGGTCTCCAGCGCCTTCGTCGCGGCGGAGACCTGGGTGAGCACGTCGATGCAGTAGACGTCCTCCTCGACCATGCGCTGGATGCCGCGCACCTGGCCCTCGGCCCGGCGCAGCCGCTTCAGCAGCTGCTCCTTGTCCTCGACGTAGCCGACCGTTCCGTGCTGCACGAGCCGATAATATACCCCCCAGGGGTACTGTGCGCGCGGGTGGGAGGAACCCGCGCCGGGTGCACACTCCCGGTCATGCGCATCCTGCCCGCCGCCGGTGCCGCCCTGGTGGTGGCGATCGCCCTCAGCGCCTGCGGCGGTCCGCCCGGCGCGCGGGTCGACGACCCCCGGGTCACCACGTCGCCGACCTCCCCGGCCCCGACCTCCTCCGCCGGGTCCGCGTCGGTCACGGCGCTGATGGGCGGGTTCTGGCGCGTGCGCGACGCGGAGGGGGAACCGGCCGAGTCGTGGCTGCGGCTGACCCCGCTGTCGGCCACGCTGTTCCGCCCCGGCGGCCGGATCGACGGCGGGCTCGCGGTGCAGGGCGATCACCTGCTCGCCGACCAGTCCAGCTGGTCCATGTCGCTCGGCGACGACCGTGCCGCACCCTGGCTGGCGGCCGCCGACCGCGTGCGCCGCGACGGGGACGGGTGGCTGCTGCTGGACGTCGACGGCGAGCCGGTCGCCCGCCTGGTCCGCGACGGCCGTCCCGCCCCGTCCAAGCAGTACGAGACCGAGCCCGACGGGCTGCAGGGCGCACCGCGCCGGCTCAGCGAGGCGGTGCCGGGAGCCGGGGTGCGCGACGTGCCCGCCTCGACGCTCGCCGGCGCCTGGCACCTGGCCGGGCACCGGGAGGCGTCGGTGTCGTTCCGCGACGACGGCACCTGGCGGGCGACGACCTCCTGCGCGAGCGGCACGGGTGCGAACGGCGGCGGCGGCCGCTTCCGGCCGCTGGCCGACGGGATGCTGCTGACCACGGAGTACGCGAGCAGCCTGATCGGCTGCAGCGACCCGGTCGAGCCCGTCTCCCCCGACGCCCCGGCCGTGCTCGAGGTCGCGAAGGCGCGCTCGTTCCTGGTCGACGGCGAGCGCCTCACGCTGTTCGACGCCGAGGGCGCCGCGATCGGATCGCTGGTGCGCTGAGCCCGCGCGCGTCAGAAGGGGTGCAGCAGCACCTCGCGGCCGCGCTCCGTCAGCACCGCCGGTCGCACCACCCGCGAGCGCTCGCCCAGCTCCACGTACGCCTGCTCCAGCAGCCAGTCGAGCATCATCGCCTTC
>JAKONM010000229.1 GCA_022701925.1 Microbacteriaceae bacterium | reverse complement strand
GGAGTTCGACCGGCAGCGGGTCGACCTGACGGTCGACGCTCCGGTCGTCCCGGAGGGGACCGACGTGGTGGTCGTGCCGCTCACCCCGTCCGCGCGCACGGCGGAGGAGTACCGCCGCACGTACGTCGACGGCCTTCGGAACGTGCTCCGCGGCGTCGAGGCCGTCGGCGCGCGCCCGCGCCTGGTCTTCGTGTCGTCCACCGCGGTGCACGCCGGCGGCGGCGGCGAGCGGATCGACGAGCGGACGCCCCCCGAGGCGTCCACGGAGACCTCCGCGGTGCTGCTGGAGGCCGAGCGGGTCGCGGCCGCCAGCGAGCTCGAGTGCTGCCTGCTGCGGCTCGGCGGCGTCTACGGCCCGGGCAGGGAGCGCCTGGTCGACCAGGTGCGGTCCGGCCGGGCGCGGCTGCCCGCAGCGCCCTCGTTCACCAACCGCATCCACCGGGACGACGCGGCGGGCGCGATCGTCCACCTCGCGCTGCAGGACGCTGCGCCGCCGCCCGCCGTGATCGGGGTGGACGACGAGCCCGCCGACCTGGCGGACGTCCTGCGGTTCATCGCCGGCGAGCTGGGCCTGCCCGTCCCGCCGACGGACGACGGGCCCGCGGGTGGAGCGGACGGCCGACGGCTGAGCAACGCGCTGCTGCGGTCGACCGGGTTCGACCTCGCCTTCCCGACCTTCCGCGAGGGCTACCGGGCAGTGCTGGAAGGTCGCGGCCGCCGCCACCCCTGAGCGCGCAGGCGCCGGACGTGCGACCGCCCCGCGGCCGGAGCGGCGGCGGGGCGATCGGATGATGCGGCTTCGCGACTACTGCTGCGCGGCCATGCCGGCGGCGAAGCCCAGGCCGAGGACGACGATCGAGAGCACGATCGCGACCCCCGCGATGACGAAGCCGGCGGTGCTCATGCCCGAGCGGCTGCCGCGACGGACGCCGACGATCAGCAGGACGATCGCGACGATGCCGAGCAGGACGCCGCCACCGAAGAAGCTCAGCAGCAGGCCCACGAGGGCGACGATGAAACCGGCGAGGACGAACCCGTTGCGGGTGGTGGAGGCGGGGCTGTAGGAGGGGGTGCTCATGGCCTGATCATGGCGTTCACCCAGGCTCCTGTTCTGCGTGCAGTCTGCGCATTCACTGGAAGTCTGCTGCAGCAGCGGCGCGGATACTCGCATCACCGGCGGGTGACGGCGGTGGAGTCGAGCACGGCACCGACGGGAACGGAGCCGATCGCGACGAGGTTCACCTCGCGGTGCCCGAGGTACCGCCCGGTGGTCGGGTCGAGGATCAGCTGGAACGAGGTCTCCGCCCCCTTGCCGGGTCGCACCCCGATCGCGGTGCCGGTGCGGCCGTCGAGGTCGGCGCGCTGCTCGGTCACGGTCAGTCCCGCCTGCTGCTGCAGGGCCGTGAAGACCGCGGCCTGCAGCCGGTCGTCCGCGACGCCGCTGTCGAGCACGACGCTCGCGGCCTCCATCACGTGCTCGGGCTCGCTCTCAGCGGGACCGGCGCCGAGGTCGGCGGTCTGCAGCGCTCGCAGCAGCGGCTCGGTGGCGGTCGGCAGTCGTCGCAGCGCCTGACGGTCGGAGCCGAACACGTCGCTCGGGCCGCCGAGCTCGCCCACGGTGAAGCTGCCGTCGGCGGACGTCTCGACCGTCGGGTCCTGCGCCGTCGCCGAGCCCGCGGAGTCCCGCTGCGCGAAGGCGCGGGCGCCCTCCCCGCCGAAGACCGTGCGGACGGGCAGCGACCAGGTGCGTCGGGTCCATTCGCCGTCCCCCGCGGGCACCGAGAGCACCGTGACCGTGCGGTCGAGGTACGCCTCCGACCACGGCTCGGCCGTGTCGCCGTTCACCGCGACGGCCTCCTGCTCGATCCTCAGGGTGATCGGGCCGTCGGCGGCCGTCGTGGACCGGGCCGTCGCGGCAGCGCCCTGCAGCAGGGCGGCGGCGGCCGCGGACGCCTCGGGTGCGGGGCTGGCGGTGACCAGCCCGACGGTGATGCAGGCCGCAGCGCCCGCGGCGATCAGGCCGACGGCGAGCCCCCGCCGCGGTGCCGTGCGGCGGCGGCGGGGCGCACTCCGGAGGCGGCGCTCGAGGTCCAGGCGCATCGCCCGCAGGTCCTCCGCGGCGAGCTCGGGCTGGTCGGCGCGGTGGTCACGGAGCAACTGCATCGAGTCCATGAGGACCTCCCTGTGGTCGGGGCTGGGGCAGCGCGCGCAGGATCGTGCGCGCCCGGTGGAGTCGGGACCGGACGGTGCCGATCGGGATCTGGAGCGCTTCGGCGATGTCCTCGTAGGTCATGTCGGCCCAGGCGTTCAGCAGCACCACGTCGCGGGTGCCGGCGGGCATCCGACGCACGGCGGCGAGGACGTGCTGCAGCTGGCGCTGCGCGTCGAGGCGACGCCCGACCGCGTCGATGTCGTCGCTCGACGCGGCGCCCTGCTCGTCCTCGGGCAGCAGCGGCAGGTCCCGGAATCGGCGGTGTCGCAGCACGTTGACCGCGATGCCGAACAGCCACGGCAGGGCGTCGTCACGGGTCGAGGAGAAGCGGTCGCGGCGCTCGAACGCGCGGAAGAAGGTCTCGGCGACGACGTCCTTCGCCACCTCGTCGTCGGTGCGCCGGGCGATGAAGCGGTGGATCGGCCGGGCGTGACGCTCGAACAGCAGCCCGAACGCCTGAGGGTCCTCCAGCGAGAGGGCGATGACGGCTCGATCGGTGGTCACGAAGAGGTCTTCCCGCGAGACGTCGAAGAGTTCCGGATCCGTGCGAGCCGGGCGATTCGCGTGTTCCGGGCAGGACGAGTCTGCGCCTCCCGAGTCACCGCTGACCCAGCGGTGCGGCGCGACGGCGACGAACGGGCACCGCGGTGACCGCCAGCAGGACGGCGATCGATCCTGCGCAGCCCCGGCCGGGGTGGAGCCGGCTGCGGGCCGGTGACCCCGACCGCCCTCAGCGGGAGCGTCAGCCCGCGAGCACCCGGATCAGCGCCTCCGTGAACCGCTCCAGCTGATCCAGGTCCAGCCACTCGTCGGCGGCGTGGAGGCCGCCGCCGGAGGGGCCGCAGATCGCCGTCGGTGCGACGGCCTGCCACAGCGGCGCCTCCATCCAGTAGGGCGCGTCGAAGCGCGGGCCGCCTGCCAGCTGCGCGTCGAGCCTCGCCGCCAGGTCCGCGGCGGGACCGCTCCCGTCCAGTCGCCAGGCCTCCCGCTGCATGAGCACCTCGATCTGCGCCGCCCACTGCGGGTCCAGGCCCGCGCGCACCGCCTCCAGCGCCGTCTCGACGCGCCGGCCCGGCGCGGTTCGCACCTCGACCAGGCACTCCGCCGCGTCGGGCACCACGAACGCCGATGTGCCGCCCGCGACCCGGGTCGCCATCAGGTCGCCGCCCTCCTGCCGGATCTTGGGCGCGAGCCGGTCGACCAGGTGCAGGAAGCGACCCAGGTGGGTCACGGCGTTCACGCCCAGGTCGGCCTGCGAGCTGTGCGCGGCCCGTCCGGAGAACGCGACCCGCAGCAGCGCGAAGCCCCGCAGCGAGTCGCAGACCCGGAGGTCCGTCGGCTCGGCGATCAGGCACGCGTCGGGCTGCAGCCCGAGCCGCGGCAGCGCGGCGATCACCGCCTCGCTGCCCAGGCTCGCGTCCTCCTCGTCGGCGACGAGGGCCAGCACCGGGCGCACCGGCGCCCGCTGCGCGACCAGCCGCTCGGCGGCGGCGACGAGCGCCGCGACGCCGCCCTTCATGTCCGCCGCGCCCCGGCCCCGCAGGCGCCCCTCCGAGATGCTGGCCGCGAACGGGTCGGCCATGCCGGCCGTGCCGACGGTGTCCAGGTGGCCGTTCAGCACCACGAGCGGCCCCGTGCTCGTGGCCGGCGGCACCGCCAGCAGGCTGGGCCGGTCCGACCCGCTGGCGGCCGGGACGACCGTGGTGGTGAAGCCCGAGCGCTGCAGCCGCGCGGCCAGCGCCGACACGATCCCGGCCTCGCCCGCAGCCCCTGGGACGAGCCCGGGGTTCACGCTGTCCACGGCCACCAGGTCCCGGGTCAGGCCGACGACGTCGCTGCTCTCGTCCACTCGTGGAGCGTAGGAGTCGGCGCGCCAGCGCGTCGGCGCCGGTCAGGAGCACCCGCCCGCGCGCGTGGTGAGCTCGGTGGGCGTGCGGGCGGTCCGCGTGATCCCGAACACGGTGCGGTACCGGACGAGGAAGCCGCGGACCGCGGTGCGGGTCTCGCCGGGGCCGGGCCAGATCTCCAGGTCCAGCTCGGCGCGCCGATCGCCCGACAGGGTCGCGCCCGCCGCGGCGACGCGCTGCGACCAGCCGACTGGCGGCGCGCTCGTGCCCAGGCTGCCCGTCCAGCCGGCGTCCTCCGCGACGGGCACGACCCAGGTGCGCCACCGGGCGCCCGCGGACAGGCCCAGGGGCCGCGCCTCCAGGATCTGCACGTCGGGGTGGCCCGGCTGCAGCACGAGGGCCGCCATCCCGAACACCGAGTGGTCGGCGGAGGTGGCGGGCGAGCACTGCGTCGTGTCCCACAGGTCGACGGCATGCGGCAGCAGCCGGTCGGCGGCGTGGGCGATCGGCACCGCGCCGAGCGCCAGCATCACCGCGGCGGCTGCACCGGCGATCACCCGCACGCGCCTGGTCATCGCCCTCCTCGCCGTCAGGGCCGCTCCTCGCGCCGCCCGGGCCAAGGATGGTGCCCGGCCGCGGCGCCTGCCAAGGTGTGCTCGTGGTCGAGGCTCCGCGCACCCCGGTGAACCCCTGGATGGTCGGGCTGACGGTGCTGTGGAGCCTCGTGCTGCTGGGCGCCATCGTGCTGGCGCTGCTGGGCGCGGGCGCCGACACCATGACCTACGACGAGCCGGGTCTGCCGCCCTCCGACGAGCTCGCCGGGATCTACTACGCGTCGAGCGGCGTCGCGGCTGCCGTCGCCGTGGTGATCATCGGCGTCCAGCTCGGCGTGGGAGCGCTGCGGTGGCACCTCGATCCGGGCTCCCGCGCACTCGCGACGGAGGCGGCCGCCGAGCGGCTTCGACGCGCGCGCCAGGACTTCTGATCGGACGCCGGCGCGAGGACTCAGCCGACCGGCGGACTGCCGTAGCGGATGACGATCACGACCTGGCACGGAGTTTGCACGGCGCGATAGCGGTGCGGGGCTGAGCCGGCGAACGCGATGCTCTCGCCCGGTCCCGCCGTGCTGAGGGCCTCCTCCGGGCCGGCCTCGAGGCGCCCCGTGATCACCGTGAGCACCTCGGTCACACCGGCGGCATGGGCGGGGGAGTGCTGGGTCTCCGGCCCGACCGTGCCGCGGTAGAGCTCGTAGAACGCGTCCGAGGTCCAGCGGTCCACCAGCACCGGCTCCACGGCCGCACCCGCAGCGGTGGCCCCGTCGCTGGTGGCGAAGCGACCCAGTGGCACGCCCAGCGCGGTGCTGAGCGCCCAGAGCGTCTCCAGCCGCGGCGCGCGCAGCCCGTGCTCGAGCTCGGACAGCGTGCCCTTGCCGACGCCGGCGCGCCGCGCGACCTCCGAGAGCGAGAGACCCGCCTCGACCCGCGCGGCACGGATGCGCTCGCCCAGGGCGAGGTGCTCGCGCCCGGCGTGATCATCCACGCGTGGCAGGCTATCGTTCTGGGGCGGAACGACCTAGGTTTCGTTCCGTGACAGAACGCCGTGGGACCTCGCAGCCGGTCCTGGCCGGGGTGATCAGTGCCGCGGTGGGATTCTCCTCGTCCTTCGTCGTCGTGCTGGCGGGCCTTCGCGCAGTGGGCGCGAGTGCCGACCAGGCCGCCTCCGGGCTCTCCGCGCTGTGCGTCGCCATCGGCGTCGGCACCGTCGCGATCGCCCTGC
>JAKONM010000213.1 GCA_022701925.1 Microbacteriaceae bacterium | reverse complement strand
GGAACCGGCATCATGTGCGACCTTCTCCTCGAGATCGTTCATCCGGTCGGTCGACCGCGTCCTCCGCGGTCCCGGGGGCGGTGCAGTGAAGGGTTCGGCGCGTGGACATCCAGACCGTCCTGGTCGTCGGGCTGGCGGTCCTGCTCGTGCTCGGCGCGGTGGCCGGCGTGGTGCTCGTGCGCCGCGCCCCTCCCACCGTCGACGGCGCCGGGCTCGAGGCGAACGCGATGGCGCCGAGGGTCGTCTGCGAGGTGCACGCCGGCGAGGAGCAGACGCTGATCCACCTCGTCCGCTCCCTGGCCCTGCCCTCCGGCAAGCAGGACGTCGGCTACGGCGAGATCTACCTGGCGGGCTCGGCGGGCACGACGATGAAGCTGGCCACCCGGTCCGAGATCGGGCGCGGCTTCGACGGCGAGATCCGCGTGCGCCGCACCCGCCGCAGCTCGATCGCCGAGTACTTCGTGCTGCGCCTGCCGGGCGACGAGCGCGTCCTGCGCGTCATCGCCGACCTGGACGAGCGCATCGTGCGCGCGGCACGGTCCCTGGACCCGCAGGCGTCGGTGCAGCGCCTGAGCGAGCGGGGTCGCCGCTCGAGCACGCCCGCTCCGGGCTGAGCCCGGCTCAGCGCGCGAAGAGCGCCCGGCGCACCGCCTGCCGCAGGTCCTGCTCGTGCGCGACCAGGTGGGCCAGGTCGGCCAGCACGGCGGACTCGTCGGCACCGAACTCGCGCGGCAGCGCGTCCAGCACCGCGATCACGCCCAGTCGCCGGCCGTCGGCGCCGATCATCGGCTGCACCGCCATCGACCGCACCGGGGCCGACCGCACCGTGCCCGCCGTGCGGGGGTCGCGCCGCACGTCGTCGACCGCCCAGGGCGCGTCCCCGTCGATCGCCAGGCACCGCGCCGCCAGCACCGCCAGCTCGGCCCGGTGCACCTCGGGCACGCAGACCAGCGACTCCTGACCCGGCAGGCCGATCGCCACGAACGCCGCCGGCGTGCGCAGCAGGCGCGCGGCGATGCCGGTGATGCGGGCGAACTCGGCGTCGGACGTGCCTCGGAAGTCGGCGGGGTCGACCTGGGGCGGCGCGGGCACCGCGGGGGCCGCCCCCTCCCTCGCGATCTCCTCCGCGACGACCCGCTCGAACTGCTCCCGCGCCTCCTCCAGCACCATGCGCTGCTGCGGCGAGCGCACCGTCATCCCGCCCAGCACGGCCCGCAGCCGCTCGGGCAGGTGCACGGGCACGTCGGGATCGCGCTCCAGGCGCGCGAAGGCGGACTCGATCACCGTGCCCGGGAAGGCGACGCGGCCGGTCGCGGCCTGGATCAGCACCAGCCCCAGCGAGTAGACGTCCGAGGGCGCCTCCAGCGCCTGGCCCTCGACCTGCTCGGGGCTCAGGTAGGCGGCGGTGCCGACGGTGAACTCGCCCTCGTCGCTCGAGGTGCCGCGCACCGTCGCGATGCCGAAGTCGGAGAGCTTGCCGCGCAGGCGGCGCTCGCTGCCGCGCGCCGAGAGCAGCACGTTGGCGGGCTTGATGTCCCGGTGCAGGTAGCCGCGCTCGTGCACGTAGATCAGCGCGTCGCACAGGTCGAGCCCCAGGTAGCAGACCTGCATCGGGGTCAGCGGCCCGCTGCGCAGGCGCTGACCCAGGTCGGGGCCGTCCACCTGCTCCATCACCAGGTAGATGTGGGGACGCTCGGGGTCGCTGTCGTCGACGCCCGCGTCGAACAGCGTCACGAGCGCGTGGTGGCTGAGGCCGGCCAGCGTCTGCGCCTCGTGCTGCTGCTCGCGCAGCACCCGGGACGAGTCGGTGGGGGCCGTGAACACCTTCACGGCGACCGGCCGGTTCAGCAGCACGTCGCGGGCGGCGTAGACCACCGCGGTGCCGCCGCGGCCGATCACGTGGTCGACCTGGTAGCGCTCCGGCAGCCGCACCGACGCGCGGCGCTCGGGCGCCGCGGCGCGGTCGTCCACGCGGTCCACCACGCCATCAGCGTAGGGCTCCGCGCGCGCCCGCGCCCGCGTGCGTCGGCCGTGCGGGCCCGCACGGGTGCGCCGTGTCCGGCCGGCCGCGACCCCGTCGCATCGACGGATCGGACCGTGCCACGCCGTGGACGGGCGGATTCGTGACCCTCGAGGGGCTGACGCGCGGCTCGTGACACGGAAGGATGGGACGGTGCCCGCCCAGCCCCGCTTCCGACGTGCCTGAGCGCGAGCCCGCGCCCGGCGACGTCCTGGGCGGCCGGTACGAGATCCAGTCCGAGCTGGGCCGCGGCGGCATGGCGACCGTCTTCCGCGGGCGCGACCTGCGGCTGCACCGCCGCGTCGCCGTCAAGGTCTTCCGCGACGCGTTCGCGGAGTCGGTGGACCCGCAGCGGCGCACGCAGGAGATGCAGCTGCTGGCGGCCGTGAACCACCCGAGCGTCGTCGGCGTGCTCGACGCCTCCACCGGCGACGGCGTGTTCGGCGCCTACCTGGTGATGGAGCTGGTCGTCGGCGACGACCTGGGGGCCCTGCTGCACCGGGCGCGCGGCCCGTTGTCCGCCGACTTCGCCCGGCGCATCGTCGCGGACGTGGCCGGCGCCCTGCAGGTGCTGCACGCCCAGGGCATCGTGCACCGCGACGTCAAGCCGGCGAACATCCTGGTGCCCACGACGGCCGCCTCCCCCACCGCCGCGGTCGCCGCGAAGCTGACGGACTTCGGCATCGCGCAGCTGGTGGACGGCGCCGCGATGACGGCGCCGGAGACGATCCTCGGCACCGCCGCCTACCTGAGCCCCGAGCAGGTCCGGGGCGCACCGCCGCGCCCGGCCAGTGACGTGTACTCGCTGGGCCTGGTGCTGCTGGAGGCGCTGACGGGCGAGCGCGCCTTCCCCGGCGCCGCGGCCGAGGCCGCCATGGCCCGCCTGCACCGCCCGCCCGCCCTGCCGGGCGACGCGTCGCCCGCGCTGGCGGACCTGCTGTCGCGGATGACCGCGCTGGAGCCCGCGCACCGCCCCGACGCGGCCTCGGTCGCGGAGGCGCTGCGCGGAGGGCTCGTCGGACGGGTGACGGCGCCCGATGCCATCACGACCGCGCCGACGCCGATCGCGGGCATCCGCGCCGCGGCCCCGCTGCCGCCGCTGTCCGACGCGACCGCGCCGCACGAGGCGCTGTGGACGCCCAGCCGGGGGATGCCGTTCCCGGTGCCGGCGTCGACGGGTGCCGTGCGCACCACCGGTGCCGCGCCGGTGCAGCAGCAGCGCCGGCGGTTCCCGACGGTGCTGGCGGTGGCCGCATCCGTGCTGGCCGCCGCCGTCGCCGGAGTCGCGATCTCCGCCGCCGCGGGCACCGACGCGCCGCAGCGGACCCCTGCGGCCGCGCCGCAGCGCGTCGACGCCTCCGCACCGGCGTCCGTCGGTGCACCGAGCGCCTCCGCGCCGGAGCGCGGTCTGGTGACGAAGCGCCTGACGCCGAAGCCGAGCCCGACGCCGACGAAGGCGACGCCCACCCCGACGCCGAGCACCTCCTCCCCGACCCCGACGCCCACGACCACCGCGCCGCCGCCGTCCACGGACCCGCTGCCGACGGACCCGGAGCCGGTGCCCACGACCGACCCGGGCACGCCGACCGTCGACCCGGCGCCCACCTCGGCGCCGGTGGAGACCCCCCCGCCCGCGGACCCGGTCGCAGGCCCCGTCGCGGATCCGACCCCCACCGCGGCCGCACCGGCGGCCGCCGTGCTCGCCGACACCACGGCCTGACCCGCGCCGCCGCCCGCGGCAGCGGTGCTCCGCCCGGCTCCGGGGCGCGCAGCCGGGTCAGCCGGTCGTGCCCGAGCTGCCGTGGATGATCACCTGCGAGCCGGGGGCGGCCTGCGACCCGGCGGCGGGCTCGGTCGACTCGACCTCGCCCGCCGGACGGCTCGAGGGCACGTCGTCGCCGTACGCCCAGCTGAAGCCGGCCTGCACCAGCAGCTGCGCAGCCGCGTCCTTCGTCTGCCCGGTCACGTCGGGCACGGTGCCGGCCGCGGGCGTGGTCGGGACGACGGGCGCGACCTGCTGCGGTGCGCCGTACAGGTACTGCGCCTCGGGCTGCGCCCAGTCCGTCGACCCGCCGTAGACGGCGTTCGCGGCGGTCTGCACGTCCTTCCACACGCAGTGGCGGGCCACCGCGGCCTGGGCCCCGTAGCCGGCGGCGCAGTAGTTCAGGTAGGTCTGCCGCAGGTTCTGCTGGCCGGTGACGTTGCCGACCCACACGGCGGTGGCGACCTTCGAGGTCGTGCCGACCATCCACGTCTGGGTCGCGTCGTTCGTCGTGCCGGTCTTGCCGAACTCGTAGAGGCCGTCGTCCGTGTTGTCGCCGGACGCGGTGCCGCCCTGGAAGACGCCGCGCAGCGCGTACGCGGCGGCGACGGCGACCTGCGGGTCGATCACCTGCTTGCAGGTCGACTTCGGCACCGTCAGCTCGGAACCGTCCGTCTTCACGACCCGGTCGATGGCGACGGGGGTGCAGTAGGTGCCGTTGTTGGCGATGGTGGCGTAGGCGTTCGCGATCGCGACCGGGGAGACCGTGTAGGCGCCGCCGATGATGAAGGGCGCCACGTTCGTCGGGCTGGCCTTGCCGGTGACCGGCTCGACCCCGAACTCCTCCGCGGTCTTCTGGATGTCGCACAGGTCCAGCTGCTGCGCCATCCGCACGAAGGTGCCGTTGATGCTGCGCTGCGTACCGCTCAGCACCGACTGGTAGCCGCCCTCGCCGTCGGCGTCGTTGCCGAACTCGTAGGGCTCGCCCTCGTACGGCTTGCCGCAGGCGGTGAAGTCGGACACGGTGCCCGGGTCGGACAGCACCTGCTCGTTCAGGCCGTGCCCGTCCTTCAGCCACTGCAGCAGCGTGAAGACCTTGAACGTGGAGCCGGGCTGGAAGCCGCCGCTGGCGCCGAGCTGCCGGTCCGCCGCGTAGTTGATCGCGGTGGAGCCGCGACCCGCCTGCCCCGCCTCGTACTTCTTGTTGGTGACCATCGACACGATGCGCCCGGTGCCGACCTGCACCGAGACCGCGGCGCCCCCGATGTTGAACAGCTCGGACGTGGCGGGCACGTAGGCGCTCATCGCGGCCTTCGCCTTGCGCTCGACCCCCAGGTCGACGGTGGTGTAGATCTTCCAGCCGGCGGTCTGCAGGTTCGCCTCGCGGATCGCGCGCGTGCGGCCGTAGGCCGGGTCGTTCAGGATCGTGTTCACCACGTAGTCGCAGAAGAAGCCGGCCGAGCCCGCGGCCTCGCAGCCGGAGGCGGTGGGGGTGATCGTCGGCTTCGTCTTCGTGGCGATCGCCTCGTCGTACTGGGCCTTCGTGATCAGGTCGTTGCGCAGCTCGACGCCGAGGATGTAGTCCCGGCGCTCCGTGTTGCGCTGCAGGTTGTCCGCGACGTCCAGCCGCAGCGCCTGCGGGTTGTTCACGATCGCCATCAGGGCGGCGGCCTGCGCGACCGTCAGCTTCGCCGCCGTGGTGTCGAAGTAGTACTGCGCCGCCGACTCGATGCCGTACACCCGGCCTCCGAAGCCGGCGATGTTCAGGTAGCCCAGCAGGATCTGGTCCTTGGTGTACTTCTTCTCCAGCGCGATCGCGTAGCGGGCCTCGCGCAGCTTGCGGCCCACGGAGGTGTCGGTGCAGGTGGCGTAGGCCTTCTGCACCGCCGCCTGCGACGTCAGGTTCTCCGCCTCCTGCACGCAGACGTTCTTCACGTACTGCTGCGTGATGGTCGAGGCGCCCTGCAGGTCCTCCCCCATCAGGTTCGCGACGGTGGCGCGGACGATGCCGACCGGGTCGACGCCGCCGTGCTCGTAGAAGCGGACGTCCTCGCCGGCGATCGCGGCGTGCTTCGCGGCGTCGGAGATGTCCTTCCAGCCCACCACCTCGCGGTTCTGCGCGAAGAACGAGGCGATGCGCACGTCGCGGTCGCCGTTCTTCGCGTAGATCTCCGTCTTCTGGTCGAGCTTCGCGATGGCCAGGTCCGCGGGCAGCTCGCCGAACAGGCCGGTGCCGTCCTTGGCCGACCCCCCGGTCACCGCGATCGCCGGCGTCACCGCGACCGCGATCATCACGCCCGCGACCACCGACACGGCCAGCATCGCGACGAGGGCGGAGGCGATCTGGCCGGGGCGGGAGCGGCGGGGTCGAGGGGTCTCAGGTGCAGGCATGGCGTCTCGATGCTACGAAGGAGTCGACGGGGCCGCGCGCGCGGCGCCGGAACTTCAGGTGCGCTTCATGGAGTGCACCGCGGACGCGGTCAGACGCCGGCGAGCAGGCGCTCCACCTCCGCCAGCCGCTCCTCGGGCACCAGCACCTGCCGGGGCAGGGTGCCGGTGGCGGGGCCGACGAAGTGCTGCGACTCCAGGTCGGCCAGCAGGCGACGGGCCCTGGAGTAGGGCAGCTGCAGGTCCCGCTGCAGGCGCGCGGCGGAGGCGTACTGGGTCGACACGACCAGTCGCGCGGCACGGGCGAAGTCGGGGTAGTCGTCGCCCAGCTCGTCCTTCAGGCGGTCCAGGTCGGCCCGCACGCCGTCCTCGTCCCGGACGGGCGCCGGCGCGACGCGGGCGGCGGGGCGCACGGGGGGCACCCCGGTGCGCGTGGTCCGAGCCGGGCGCACCGGGACCGCCGCGGCGGCCTGCGGACGGGCGTCGGCCACCACGGGGACCTCGCCCGTGAGCGGCGGGAAGGCGATCTCGACGGGGCGCAGGTGCTCGGGCTCCGGGGTGCGCGCGACGACGGGCTCCACGGCGACGACCGGCTCCGCGGCCACCGCCGGCTCCACGGCGCCGGCGGGCTCGGCCGCCGCGGCGCGATCGGCGTCCACGGGCTCGACCGGTGCGGGCTGCGCGGCGACGGTCGGGGCCGCAGCGGGCTCGACCTCCGCGGCGCGCTGGGCGATCGCGAGGCGGCGGTCGGCGGCGGCCCGGGCCTCGGCGGCGGCGACCGGCGTCGCGGCTGCCGTGCCGGCGGACGGGCGGACGGCGGTGGCCGTCAGCACGCGGGGCTC
>JAKONM010000202.1 GCA_022701925.1 Microbacteriaceae bacterium | reverse complement strand
CCGCACCGCCGACACGCTGCTCGTGCTGGCCCGGGCGGACAGCGCGGCCCCGCCCGCCTCGGCCACCGCCGTCTCCGTCCTGGTGACCGAGGCGATGGAGGCGGTCGACCGATTCCGCCTGCTGGCCGACCCGGGCGTCGTCGTCGACCTCGTCCTGCAGCAGCCGCTCGACGAGCACGCCGTGGCGGCGATCGACGCGGGCGACTTCGGCCGGGTGCTCGGGAACCTGGTCGGCAACGCGCTGGCCGCCGGTCCCGCCTCCACGGTCCTGCTGCGGATGCGCTCCGCCGACGACGGCCTGCACGTCGAGGTGGTGGACGACGGGCCGGGCATCCCGGCCGGCTTCCTGCCGTTCGCCTTCGACCGGTTCTCGCGGCCCGAGCGGGTGCACCGCGGAGCGGGCTCCGGCGCCGGGCTGGGGCTGGCCCTGGTGCGGCGCCTGGTCGAGCAGGCGGGCGGCGCAGTCTCACTGCGCGACGGTGACGGCGGGGGAGCCGTCGCCGCGGTGGTGCTGCCGCTCACGGCGGGGGCGCCCGTCGATGCGATGGGGCTGTGACGCGGGCGAACCTTCGAGGACTCGAATCGGCCGGACCGCTGTGCCCAGCAGCCCTCCCTCCACACTGGGCCGACCGGGTGAAAGGGGCCCTCTTGACCACCACGCAGTACAGCACCGACCGTCGGCCGCAGGTCTCCGCCGGCCGTCGCCGCGCCTACGCGATCCTCACCGGCATCGCCACGCTCTTCGTGTTCTGGCAGTACTTCACCTCCGGCGAGTTCATCCGCACGGAGGGGAGGACCGGCGAGTTCTGGACCGAGATCCATGGCTTCACCGCCTACGGCGTGCTCGTGCCGGCGCTGATCGCCGCTGTCATCGCCGTCACGTCGTTCCGTCGCGTCGCGCCGGTGCTGACGGTCGTCGCCGTCGCGTTCTTCGTCGCCTCGGTCGGCCAGTGGGGCTCCGGGCACCTGATCAGCACCTTCGACATGGACGGCTGGACGCCGTTCCACGTCTTCTTCTCCTCGGTCGTGCTCGCCCTGGCGGTGTGGGCGTCGGTGCGCTCGGCAGCGTTGCGGCGCGGCTGACGGGCGCATCGCGCCGCAGGGGCGAGCGCCCGGGCCTCGGACGACGACTCCTCGGAGGTCGGCTGGACGCTGCTGCTGACGCGGCTGCCGTTCGAGCCGTCGGAGGTGCGGGCCCGGATCCTGGGCGCGCTGCGACGGCTCGCCGCCGCGCCCGTGGGCTCCGGCGCCTGAATGCTGCCGGCGCGGCCGCCGTTCCTGCACGAGCCGGAGCCGGTGAGGCGGCCGCCGCGCCCTGGCGGCCTGCGCTCCGCGTGCAGCCCCGCCCGCGGGCGGGGTCCGGCGCGCGGGCGCGGCCTGATCGGTCGGCGACGGGAGGGCGGTCAACCCGCCGGGACGGCGCGCACGATCAGGATCGGCTGCGTCGGCACCTCGGGCGCCGACCGCACCTCGATCAGCCGCTGCACCCGCCGGGCCACCTGCTGCGCCGACGGGCGCCGGTCCGCGTGGCGCGCGGTCATGGCGGCCAGCAGGGCGCGCCATCCGGCGGGCAGGCCGCGCGGCGGCACCGGGTCGTGCAGCAGCCGGGCGCGCAGCGCGGCGACCGCACCGGTGTCGGCCGAGTCGCGGCCGCCCGCCGCCTCGACCAGCGTGAGCCCCAGCGAGTAGACGTCGGACGCCGGGCCGACCGCACCCCCGCGGGCCTGCTCGGGGCTCAGGTAGCGCACGGTGACGATGCCGCCCGTGGTCTGGCTGGCGGCCTCCAGCAGCTTCGCGACGCCGAAGTCCGCCAGCTTCGCGGCCAGCGGCCCACGCGGCGCCACGACGGGCAGCAGGACGTTCGCGGGCTTGACGTCGCGGTGCACGATGCCGGCCGCGTGCACGTGGGCCAGTGCGTCCGCCAGGTGCAGGGCGACGTCCTCCAGCTCGAGGAGGTTCAGCGGCCGCTGCTCGATGCGGTCGCGCAGGGTGCCGCCCTCGACGAGCTCCATCACCAGGCGGGTGCCCTGCGGCGTCTCGACCGCGTCGAGCAGGGCCACCAGGCCGGGGTGGGAGACCGCCGCCAGCAGCAGCACCTCGCGCCGCCGGCGGTCCGCCTCCGCGGGCTCCGAGGCGGGCGGCACCGTCTTCACGGCGACGGCCCGGCCGGTGACCCGGTCCAGCGCCCGGTGCACGCGGCCCATGCCGCCTTCGCCGATCAGCTCGCCGATCTCGTAGCGGTCGGCGAATCGGCCCGCGTCATGCACGCCGTCCGCGTCGCGCATTCACGGATCCCTTCTGCCTGATCGCCGCAGCCGCATTTCCAGCGGTGTTCCTCGAGCCCTTGCTCGGTCTTTCCGAATGTCCCCGAACGCCGTTCGATGTCATCACGGCATGCATTCCGGGGACAGCGCCCAGTACGCGGGTGATCCTCTTCCGGGAGGCGACGAGGCCGCTCGACGCGGCGCGGTTCAGCCGGCGGTCGTGCCCAGGGCGGCGCCGATGGCGATCGTCGCAGCCAGGGCCGCGCCGCCGCCGATCAGCACCCGCAGCGCGGGTCGCAGCGCGGGGCTTCCGCCCAGTCGCGCCCCCAGGACGCCCGTGACGGCCAGCGCCACCAGCACCACCACGACGATCGCCGGGATCCGCAGCGGGGTCGGCGCGAAGAGCGCCGTCACGAACGGCAGCACGGCGCCGATCAGGAAGGCGATCGCCGACGACAGCGCCGCCGTCCACGGGCTCGCGATGTCGTCCGGGTCGATGCCCAGCTCGGCGTCCAGGTGCGCCGCCAGGGGGTCGCGCGCCGTCAGCTCCTGCGCCACCGCCATCGCGGTGCCCTCCGACAGCCCCTTCGCGCGGTACAGCGCCTGCAGCTCGCGCAGCTCGTCCTCCGGCGAGCTCGCCAGCTCGCGGCGCTCCTGCGCGATCAGCGTCCGCTGGCTGTCCCGCTGGCTGGACACCGAGACGTACTCGCCGAGAGCCATGGAGATCGCCCCGCCGATCACGGCCGCCGACCCGGCCGCCAGCAGTGGTGCGAACGTGGGCGTGGCCGCGGCGACGCCGACGAGGATCGCGGAGACCGAGACGATGCCGTCGTTCGCCCCCAGCACCCCGGCGCGCAGCCAGTTGAGCCGGCCGGCGGTGATGCCGCCGTGCGGCTCGGACTGCAGGGTCGCGTCGGTCATGCGCGGAAAGTACCGGGCGGCAGGCGCTCGCGGGCTGCGAGATCGGCGCCTCGCCGGGGAGGACGTGGGATCTCGAAGGATCGCCGGCCTGATCCGCGGCCGCCGCTCGGCTGCGGCGGGCCCGGCGGCCTCGACCGAGGCCACGGCGCCGCCCGGGCCCCTGTCCTCGGTCGGGGCTCGCCCCGCGGGATCCGGACCGGCAACGCCGGCGCCCCGCCGTCCTCGCCGACTGCTTCGGGAGCACGCCCGCGGCATCTCCCCGCGCCCCGAAATGGGGCCGGAAGAACGCCTGGATCTTCAGCGGACTCGCATTTCCGGACAATAGGAATTCCTCCTGCGCGAGCGACGACCCGCCGCTCGAGCGCATTCAGCACCAGAGGATTGGAATTCCAATGACCATGGGAACCGGAGTGGTCCTGTTCGTGATCGGCGCGATCCTCGCGTTCGCCGTGAACGTGCAGACCGCGTTCATCAGCCTGAGCACCGCGGGGACCATCCTCATGGTCGCCGGCGTCGTCGTCTTCGTGATCGGCCTGGTCCTGGCCGTGCGCGGCCGGCGTTCCGTCACCACCACGACGGCGGCCGCCCCCGGCCAGACGGTCGGTGCGGCCAGCCGCACCACCCGGACCACCGGTCCCGAGGACTTCTAGCCCCAGCCCCCTGCCGCACGCAGCGGAGGGCCCGGACGCGTGCAGCGTCCGGGCCCTCCGTCCGTCAGCGTGCAGCCCGCGCCCGCGCCCGCGCCCGCGCCCGCGCCCGCGCCCGCGCCCGCGCCGTCGCCACGAGCGCGACGGCGAAGACGGCCAGCAGCACCCCCGTGACCGGACCGGTTCCGAGGCCCAGTCCGCCGCGCCAGGCCGGCACCGCGGTCCAATCGGCGAACGAGGCGCCGAGCGGCCGCGTCACCACGTACGCGGTCCAGAACGTCACGGTCGCCGCGCGGTGCGTGACGGTGAAGACCAGGCCGGGCAGCGCGAACAGCACCAGGAACAGGAAGCCGGAGCCCAGCCAGCCGAGCCCCGGCGTCGTCGCGGTCAGGTCGCCCGCGGCGGTGCCGAGCGCGAAGGTCGCCATCACT
>JAKONM010000190.1 GCA_022701925.1 Microbacteriaceae bacterium | reverse complement strand
CAGCCCGACCACGTTGCCGGAGATGTTGTCGGCGAGCAGCGTGCGGAAGTCCAGCACGTAGTGGGAGACCGCGAGGCACGCGAGGGCCACCAGCATCCCCAGCACGCTGACGGCGCCGAACTCGACGGCCTCCTGCAGGCCGCGGCTGCTGCGGTGCGGGCCGAAGGTCCAGTACCGGTTGCCGATCCAGTTCGCGACGATCGCCAGCACCGTGGAGATGATCTTCGCCTTGAGCGGGCTGCCCTCGAACGCGGGCGTCAGCCGGAGCAGGGTGAAGACCGTGACGTCGACCACGAAGCCGACGCCGCCGACCAGGGCGAACTTCGTCAGCTGCCGCACCACTGCGCGCTCCGCCAGCGTGCGCATACGCTTCTCCCGTCGTCCGAAGGCGCGTCCCGGTCCACCGGGTCCGGCGAGCGCCGGACGGATGGTACGGCGTGCGCCCCTGGGGGCTGCGCCCGCCTCGCGGACGGCTGCGGCAGGACCGGTGACCGCGCGGGCGGGCCGGAGGACGAGAGGGGCGCGGACGTGCGGGTCGGAGTGATCGGCGGCGGGCAGCTGGCCCGCATGATGGTTCCCGCCGCGGTGGCGCTGGGCGTCGAGATCCAGGTGCTGGGGGAGGGGCCCGAGTCCTCCGCGCGCCTGGCGATGACGGCCGCGGGGGAGCCCGGCGACCTGGACGCGGTGCTGGCCTTCGCCCGCGGGGTCGACGTCGTCACCTTCGACCACGAGCACGTGCCCCAGCCGGTGCTGCGCGCGCTGGTCGACGCCGGCGTCGCAGTCCGCCCCGGCCCCGACGCGCTGGTCCACGCGCAGGACAAGCTGGTGCTGCGCCGACGCCTGGCCGCCCTCGGCCTGCCCCAGCCCGTGTGGGCCGAGGTGGCGGACGCCCGCGCGCTGGGCGCGTTCCTGGCCGAGACCGGCGGTCGGGCGGTCGTGAAGACGCCCCGCGGCGGCTACGACGGGCACGGCGTGCGCATCGTCGACGACGCGCACGGCGCGGACGACTGGTTCGGCGACGGGCCGCTGCTCGCGGAGGAGCTGGTGCTGTTCCGCCGGGAGCTGGCGCAGCTGGTCGCCCGGCGCCCGGCCGGCGAGGTGGTGCAGTGGCCGCTGGTCGAGACCGTGCAGGGCGGCGGCGTGTGCCGGGAGGTGTTCGCGCCCGCGCCTCGCCTGGCGGCGACCGCCGCACGGGTGGCGCGCGAGACCGCGCACCGCATCGCGGTCGAGCTGGACGTCACCGGCGTCCTGGCGGTCGAGCTGTTCGAGACCGAGGACGACCGGGTGCTCGTGAACGAGCTGGCCATGCGGCCGCACAACTCCGGGCACTGGACCATCGACGGCGCGGTGACGAGCCAGTTCGAGCAGCACCTGCGCGCCGTGCTGGACCTGCCGCTCGGCGACGCGTCCGCGCGCGCGCCGCACGCCGTGATGGTCAACCTGCTGGGCGGACCGGCGGACGGCGACCTGGACTCGCGGGTGCCCCGGGCGATGGCCGACCAGCCCGCTGCGAAGCTGCACCTGTACGGGAAGGCGCCGCGGCCGGGCCGCAAGATCGGGCACGTCACGGCGGTGGGCGACGACCTGGACGACCTGGTCTTCGCGGCCCGCTCCGCGGTGGCGCTGCTGCAGGACTGAGGGCGGCGAGCCCGTCCCGGCCTAGCATCGGGGCCGTGGTCGACTCCTCCTCAGCGCCCGTCGTCGGCATCGCGATGGGCAGCGACTCCGACTGGCCCACCATGCGCGGGGCGGCGGAGGTGCTGGACCGCTTCGCCGTGCCCTACGAGGCGCGGGTGCTCTCGGCGCACCGCACCCCCCGGGCGATGCTCGACTGGGGGCAGGCGGCCGAGGGCCGGGGGATCCGGGTCGTCATCGCCGGCGCGGGGGGCGCCGCGCACCTGCCCGGCATGCTCGCCTCCACCACGACGCTGCCGGTGATCGGGGTGCCCGTCGTGCTGAAGACGCTGGACGGCCTGGACTCCCTGCTGTCCATCGTGCAGATGCCCACCGGCGTGCCGGTGGCCGCCGTGGCGATCGGCAACGCCGCGAACGCCGGCCTGCTGGCGGTGCGCATCCTCGCCACGGGTGACCCGGCCCTCTCCGCCGCGCTGCGCGAGCACGCCGCCGACCTCGAGCGCCAGGTCGCCGCGAAGGACGCCGCGCTGCAGCAGCGCTGAGCGCCGCCCGCCGTCGTCCCTGAAGGACGGGTGAAGAAGGCGGGATCATCCGCGCGGAGGACGCCGCTCCGCCCGCACCGCGGCTACCCTCCCCGCGTGCCGAACGGGTCCGAGGCGTGACCGCCGCGACCGCGTCGTCCCTGCGGGGCGGCGCCGCCGCGTCGGCGCTGCGCGCCCCCGACCCCGGCGACCGCCGCCTGATGACCCGACGGGCCGTCTGGCTCACCGTCCTGCACCTGCTCGTGCCCGGCAGCGCCCAGGTGGTGGCCGGGAACCGCCGGCTCGGGCGCGCGGCGCTGGCGGTCTGGCTGGTCGGGGTCGTCGGCCTGCTGGCCGCGGCGGTCCTCTGGGCGGTGCTGCCCCAGCTGCTGCTGACCCTGCCGACCAACGCCCCCGGCCTCACCGCGATCCAGGTGCTGCTGGCGGCCTGGGCGGTCGGGTGGCTGGTGCTGACCCTCGACACCCTGCGGCTGCTGCGCCTGGTGCGGATCGCGCCCGCGGCCCGCGGCGCGCTCTCCGCGCTGCTGGCCCTCGCGCTGGTCGTCGGCCTCGGCGGCGCGGGGTGGGGCGCCTGGGCGGCGGGCGTGGCCCGCTCGACGATCGGCGGCGTCTTCGGCAGCGGGCGCTACGCCCTGCCGGCCGACGGCCGCTACAACATCATGGTCCTGGGCGGCGACGCCGGGAAGGACCGGGCCGGACGGCGGCCCGACAGCGTCTCGGTCGTCAGCCTCGACGCGCTCACCGGCGACATGGTGACCTTCGGGCTCCCGCGCGACCAGACCGACATCCCCTTCTCGAAGGGCTCGCCGATGCTGGCGAAGTACCCGGACGGCTACGGCACGCACGGCTGCAACGTGGACGTGTGCCAGCTGAACTCGATCTACACCGAGGCGGAGCTGAAGAGCCCGCAGCTCTGGCCGGACGCCGAGGCGCAGCACTCCTCCCCGGGCATCGAGGCGACGCGGGAGGCGGTGGAGGGCGCGCTCGGGATCCGGGTGCAGTACTACGTCCTGGTCGACATGGGCTCGTTCGAGCAGCTGATCGATGCGCTCGGCGGCGTGACGATCGACGTGAAGCAGCGGATCCCGCTCGGCGGTCACATCGTCGGCGGGCGCCTCACCGGGGTGAAGGTCTGGATCGAGCCGGGCCGGCGCCACCTGAACGGCAACCGCGCCCTCTGGTACGCGCGCTCGCGCTACGGCGACGCCCAGGGCGACTACGGGCGCATGCAGCGGCAGCGCGAGCTGCAGCAGGCGATCGTTCGCCAGGTGAACCCGCTGACCGTCCTCACCCGCTTCGAGCGGGTGGCCCGCACCGGTGCCGGGGCGGTCTCCACCGACATCCCGCAGGGGCTGCTGGGGGAGTTCGCCGGGCTCGCGGTGAGGACCCGGGGCCAGAAGGCGAAGACCGTCGAGTTCGTCCCGTCGTCCGGCTGGGACCCGGCGCACCCCGACTACGCGAAGATCCACGCCGCCGTGCAGAAGGCGCTGCGCTGAGCGCACCGGGGTCGGACACGACGGCCGCGGGTGCGCCCGCCTCCCCGACACGCCGTTAGCCTGCCCGGATGAGTCTGGCGACGCGGTCCCGCGCCCGGACCGGATCCTCCCGGCCGGCGCCCGCGCCCCGCACCCGCGGCGACGTGCTGTTCGCCGTGGCGGTCGGGGTGCTGCTGGCCGTGCACGCCGTGATCTTCGTCGCGACCCTGGTGCTCGCCCCCGTGACCCCGGTGGAGCAGCGCAGCCTGGACCTGCTGCAGCTGCCGGTCGAGGTCGGCCGGGCGCTGATGCTGCCGTTCCACGCGCTGCTGCTGGTCTGCCTCTTCATCCTCGGCCGGCGCGCGGCCGGCCGCTGGGCGGGCTTCGGCTCGATGCTCGCGGTGCTGGCGCTGGACCTGCGCGCCGACCCGACCGACCCGGTCTACGGGCCCGCTGTGGTCACGGGCGGCTGGGCCGCGGCCGCGCTGCTGGCCGCCGCCTTCGTGCTGCTGCGGCGGCGCCCCGCGGCCGCCGCGCTGCTGACCGGCGTCGCCTCCGGCTTCGCGGGCACCGCCGCCCTGGCCCTGCCCGCCTTCCTGATCGCCATCGCGCTGCGCCCCGGCCGCCGTGCCGGTGCGCGGGCGAAGGCCGCGGAGCTCGGCGCCTTCACCGCCGCGTGGGCGCTCACGGCCGCACTCGTGCAGGCGGTGTGGCTGTCCCGGCTGGGCGCCGCCGGCTGGCTGGACCGGGCCGCCGAGTACACCGCCGAGTTCCGCCCGCACGACCTGGTGCCGTGGCTGGAGCAGCAGCGGATCGTCTTCGCCGCCTGGCACTTCGCGCCGCTCGTGACCTTCGGCCTGGCGCTGTTCCTGTTCGCCGCCGCCGCGACCGGGGCCGTGCGGTACCTGATGGTGCCGGTCGAGGGGGAGCGCGGCCCCGCGGTCCTGCGCGTGCTGCGCCGCTTCCCGCCCGAGCTCACGGCGGCGTTCCTGACCATGCTGTTCTTCGGCGTCTGGTGGGCGCTGTCGGGCTCCGAGGTCGTCGTCGACCCGATGCTGCCGGTGCTCGGAGCGGTCGCCCCGCTGCTGACGGCGCTGGCCTATCGCGGCGCGAAGTGGCTGCTGACGGTGAACCGCTTCTGGACCTTCGGCGCGACCGCCTACCTGATCGGCCTGATCCTGGCGCGGTCGACGCAGCTGGTCATCACGCTCGTCCACGCGTTCCAGGTCTGATCCGACGGGGGAGGGCGGGTCACGCCCCGGGGACGTCCCAGCAGGCGGTGAGGCGCCACAGTTTCGCGGAGCCGGACCGGGCGACCAGCTGCGCGCCGCCCGGCGTCTTCACGACCCGGCTGACCGAACCGAAGGCGTTCGCGGCCTTCCGATCCCCGTTCAACCGGCCCGCGTCGGTGATGACCCACTTGACGTTCAGGGCGCGCACCGCGGGGCAGACCTTCGGATCGGTCGCCCAGTCGTCCAGGTGCCGCTTGATCCGGTTGCCGTCCGTGCCCCAGTAGCCGCCGAGGTGCGGGAAGAGGACCCGGCGGCCGCCGATGGTCCAGGCCAGCGCGGAGCCGTTCCACGGGTTGCCGGCGATCAGCTCGCCGCGCGGGACGAACTCGGAGACGCGCTGCAGCAGCGCGACCTCGTCGGCGTCGATCAGCTTCCCCTTCTTCTGCGACTCCGGCAGCGCGAACACCTGGCCGATCGCGGCGCTGACCCCGGCGAGGGCCGGCCCCGTCCAGGTGACCGCGCCGACCACCAGCGCCACGACCAGCACCGCGGCGGGGACCAGGCGGGGTGCCGCGGCGCCGCGGCGGGCGGTGCGCGACCGCACCAGGGCGACCAGCTCGGCGGTGCCGGCGCACACCGTCCAGGCGACCAGCGGCACGCCGATCATCGGCAGCATCCCCAGGATCCGGAACTTGTCCTTGTCCCAGAGGCCGGTCGCGATCTTCGCGAGGTCGCTGTCGCTGCCGGCCGCGAACGCGTAGAGCAGCACGATCGACAGGTAGGTGACCGGCACCCAGCGCAGCCCCGGCCGCAGCGCGGCCGCGATCAGCCCGACCAGCGCGACGGCGGCCAGCAGCACGGAGGGGGGCAGCGCGGCCTGCGACGGCGACACCAGGCTGGTGGCCAGCAGGCCCTGCAGCAGCGCCTGCGCGAACGTCTCGCGCGCCCTCGCCGGGCCGCCCGTGAGCCGCGTCGAGATCGGCTCGTTCGCCACGTCGTAGTAGCGGTAGACCACGAGCACCGCCGCGGCGACCAGCAGCACGGCGCCGAGGACCAGCAGGGCCCAGCCGAGGCGGGCGCGGCGGCGGCCGCGATCGCCGTCCTGCGCCAGCGCGTGCATGCGGGCGGCGAACCACGCCACCAGCAGCGGCGTGGTCAAGACGGCGATCGCGATCACCGACCGCGGGTGCGAGAAGGCCGCCGCGGCGAACCAGCCGACCAGCAGCAGCGCCGTGCGCACGCGGGCCGACGGCGCCTCCGGGCGCCAGGCGCTGCCGGCGGGCCACGGGACGAGGGCCGCGATCAGCGCCATCCCGACGGGCAGGATCGTGTAGGCCAGGCCGTTCGGGTAGAGGGTGCCGAAGTCGAGCAGCAGGTAGGGGAAGGCGACGAAGGCGGAGGCGAGCAGCGCCCCGACGGTCCCCACCAGCATGCGCTGGCCCGGGATCGCGGTGCTCCGTCGGAACCCCGCCGTGCCGAAGAGCACCGCGCTCGCGAAGCCGCACGACAGGGAGAACACGGGCCCGGCGGTCGCCATCCAGGTGGCGTTCGCCGCGACCGGGACGGGGACCCCCGTGGTGCCGGCGATCAGCGCGGTCAGGCTGTGCCAGACGGCGGGGTAGTACGCCAGGTCCTTGCCCGGGTGCGTCAGCCGGTACAGGTGCAGGCTGCTCGCGTCGCCCGACTGCAGGATCGAGGTCGCGGCGTTCAGGTGGAACACCGCGTCGTAGGTCTGGCTGATCCGGTCGGGGGAGGGCACGAAGGCGAAGGCGATCCCGACCACCACCGCGCTCGCGACGGCGGCGCCCGCGACGACCGGCAGCCAGGCCCGCGGGCGCCAGGTGTCCCAGGCGGGCAGCGGCCGGCCCGCCGCGGACAGCGCGGCCCGGACGACCAGCACCAGCACGACCAGCACGAGGGCGGTCGCGGCGACGGCGGGCCAGCCGAAGGGCACCCCGACCAGGGCGCCGACCACGCCCGTGACCCCGATCGTCGCGTAGCCCAGGGGGCCGGCGAGGCCCAGCGCCGCCAGGCCGCGCAGGTTCGCCGCCACCGCGATCGCCAGCCCCGGCACCAGCACGGCGGCCACGCCGACGGCGAAGGGCAGGGCCGCGGCGGTCCAGGTCATGATGGCGGGCGACGCTACACGGCGTGCATCGCAGCGCCGCGCGCACGCGCGGACGACGCCGTGACCTGGACTGGGGCTCCGGACACGCCGCCGCGCCCGACCCCGTCCGCCCGGGGCCTGCTTACCGTGGTCGTGTGGGGGAATCGAAGAGTTACCACATCCGGCGCCTGGTCGCTGCGATGACCGCCGGGCTCGCCGCGGCGACGCTGCTGACGTCGTGCGCCGGCCTGCCCGGAGCGCCGGGAGCGGTGGCGCCGAGCGCATCCGTCGTCGGGACGCCGAGCGCGTCCGCACCGGTCGCGTCCGACGCCCCGAGCGCCTCCGCGACGCCGCAGGACGCGGCGACGCCCAGCACCGCGCCGACCGGGGGGTCGGCGAAGGAGCAGGTCGTGCCGTTCATCACCTCCGCCGCCTGGGACGCGAAGGCGGGCGCGCTGGACGTCGGCGCGATCGTGCCGGTCGTCGTCGAGCGCGCCGGCACGTGCACGCTCACCGCGGTCAAGGACGGCGCGTCCCTGAGCGTCAGCGGCGACGCCGTGCCCACCGCCTCGTACACCGGCTGCCCGCAGCTGGTGCTGAAGGACGCGGCGCTCACCGCCGGCGCCTGGTCGGTCACCGTCTCGTACGACTCCGACGACTCCGCGGGCACCTCGGCCGCCCGCACGGTGCCGGTCGGATGAGCGACGAGCAGACCACCGCCCTCCCTCCTCGCCGGCGCTCCCGCGCGCGCCGGCTGCTCGGCATGGCCACCGCCCTGCTGGTCGCCGCCTCCGGGCTGTCGCTCGTCGCGATCGCGGAGCAGCCCGCCTCGGCGGTCTCGGCCACCGAGATCCTGAGGTCCTTCGACCCCTCCGACATCATCAGCGACGCCGTGATGTTCAACCCCTCGACCATGTCGGCCGCGGCGATCCAGACCTTCCTGAACGGCAAGGTCGCCAAGTGCCGCACCGGCTACACGTGCCTGCGCGACTACCGCCAGGACACCACGAGCAAGGCGGCCGACCCCATGTGCTCCGCCTACACGGGGGCGAAGGACGAGTCGGCGGCGACCATCATCTACCGGGTCGGCAAGGCCTGCGGGGTGAACCCGCAGGTGCTGCTGGTGACGCTGCAGAAGGAGCAGAGCCTGGTCCAGGACGACTGGCCGAGCGCGCGCCAGTACCGCAGCGCGACCGGCTACGGCTGCCCCGACACCGCGCCCTGCGACGCCGACTACTACGGCTTCTTCAACCAGGTGTACAAGGCCGCGTGGGCCTTCAAGCGCTACACGACCCCGAAGGGCACGGAGGGGGCGGGCTGGACGAAGTACAACTGGTTCCCCGTCGGCCGCCCGAGCGGCGTGCTGTTCCACCCGAACGCCGCCTGCGGCGCGCAGACGATCACCATCAAGAACAAGGCGACCGCGGTCCTCTACTACTTCACGCCCTACCAGCCCAACACGGCGGCGCTGTCCGCGGGCTTCGGCATCGGCAACTCGTGCTCCGCGTACGGCAACCGCAACTTCTTCCTCTACTTCACCAGCTGGTTCGGATCGACGCACTACGCCGTCGGCGGCGCCATCGCCACGTACTGGACCAAGCAGCAGGGCGCCAAGGGCGTGCTGGGCGACCCGGTGCAGAACGCGGTCGCCGTCACCGGCGGGCAGGTGCAGCGCTTCGAGGGCGGCACCGTCTACAGCTCCGGCGCCGGCACGTTCGCCGTGCGGGGCGCGATGCTGACGAAGTACACCGCCGACGGCGCGCAGTCCGGCGAGCTGGGCTGGCCCCGCAAGGACGTCGTGACCCGCAAGGAGAACGGGGGCGGCACGATCCAGGCGTTCGAGCACGGCTCGGTGTTCCAGTCGAAGGCCGGCGCGTTCGCCGTGCCCGAGCCCGTCTACGGGCAGTACGGGAAGGTGTCGTTCCAGGCGGGCGGGCTGGGGTGGCCGACGGCCGCCGCCGTGGAGTCGCAGGCCGCGGGCGGCGGCGTGGTGCAGGCCTTCCAGGGCGGCCGCGTCGCGGTGGCGAACGGCAAGGGGGCGGTCGTCACGGGCGCCGTGCTCGCCTAGTGGCTGCAGCGCGGCGGCGAGTCCGGCTCGCTCGGCTGGCCGACCGCGGACGTCGGTTCCGTGACCGCCGGCGGCCGCACGGGCGCCGTGCAGCCGTTCACGACCGGCCGCGTGATCGTGCTGGGCAAGAAGGTCTACACGGTGACCGGCGACCTGGCCCGCAACTGGCTGTCGCACAAGGGCCCGACGGGCTCGCTGGGCTGGCCGAAGGGCGCGGCGGTGAAGTCGGCGCGGAACGGCGGCGGCTGGTCGCAGCGCTTCGAGAAGGGCGCCGTGCTCTGGTCGGCGGCCTCCAAGGCGCACCTGCTGAACGGCAAGGAGCTGGCGCTCTACGACCAGCGCGGCGGTACCGAGGGCACCCTCGGCTGGCCGGGCACCCGGGTGTCGGTGAAGGCCGGCATCGGCGGCGCGGTCACGCCCTTCACCAACGGCGTGATCTACCGCTCGAAGGCGGGGACGGTCGCCGTGCTCGGCGACATCCTGGCCCGGTACACGGCGAAGAAGGGCCCGGCCGGCGTGCTCGGGTGGCCGACGACGCAGGCGCGCACCGAGAAGGGTGTGCTGACCCAGCGCTTCGAGCGCGGGAAGATCACCTGGACGAAGGCCCGCGGGGCCGTGGCGAGCAGGAAGCAGTGACGCTGCGGATCGAGGACCTGGCCGGCACGGGCCCGCACCCCCCGTTCGGGGCGGACGGGGCTGACGGGCCGGGAGTGATACCACCGGCCCCGGGGAACCGGGGGCAGGGTGCTGTTCATGGTTACATGGACGCCGCCGGCCCCCACGGCGACGCAGCAGCCGGATGCGAGACCCCTGTGACCCCGAGTGAGCGCACGCCCGACGCGGGCAGCCCCTCCGTCGTCGCCGTCGTCGTCGCCTACAACCGCCGCGAGCTGCTGCTCGAGGCGCTGGCCGCGCTGAAGGAGCAGACCGCGCCCCTGACCGCGGTCGTGGTGGTCGACAACCACTCCGACGACGACTCCGCCGAGACCGCCCGCGAGTTCTGGCCCGAGATCGAGCTGATCCGCCTGGCCCGCAACACCGGCGGCGCCGGCGGGTTCGCGACCGGGATGGCGGTGGCGATCGCCCGCCACGACCCGGACTGGGTGTGGGTCATGGACGACGACACCATCCCCACCTCCACCGCGCTCGCCGAGCTGCTGACCGCCGTCGAGCGGCCGGACGTGGTGCTGGCGGGCAGCCGCGTCGTCTGGACGGACGGCTCCGACCACCCCATGAACACGCCGCGGCGCAACCCCTTCGCCCGCAAGGAGGAGCTGGAGGCCGCGGCCGCCGGCGGCGTCACCGCCGTGCGCTCCTCCTCGTTCGTGTCGATGCTCGTCTCCGCCGAGCGCGTGAAGACGGCGGGCCTGCCGATCGCCGACTACTTCATCTGGAACGACGACTTCGAGTTCTCCACCCGGATGCTGCGGGGCGGACGCGGCCTGTTCGTGCCCGGCAGCGTGGTGGTGCACAAGACCAAGGCGCGGGCGAACACGGACGCCGACCCCGGAGCCCGCTTCTACTTCGAGGTGCGCAACAAGATCTGGCTGATGGTGTTCAGCCGCGGCCTGAACCCGTTCGAGAAGGCCGTCTACATGGGGTCGACGCTGCTGCGCTGGTTCCGCACCGTGCGCCGCTCGCGACAGCGGCGCTTCCTGCTGACGCAGCTGCGCCGGGGCCTCGTGGCCGGCTTCAGCAGTCGGCCCCGCCTGAACGCGGACGTGCTCTGCGACCTGGGCGCCGTCACCGAGGCGGTCGTGAAGGTCGAGGCGCCGGCGCGACGTGCGGCCTGACGCGGTGGCGACGCCCTTCTCGCTGCTGCTGCCGGTCTACGCGGGCGACGACGCCGCGCAGCTGACCCGGGCGTTCCGCTCCGCGGTGCAGGAGCAGACCCTGCGGCCGGACGAGGTGGTCGTCGTGCGCGACGGGCCGGTGCCGGAGCGCCTGCAGGCGGTGCTCGACGCGCTGGTGGGGGAGTCGCCCGTGCCCGCGCGGGTCCTCGCGCTGCCGCGGAACGTCGGCCTGGCCGACGCGCTCACCGAGGGGCTGGCCGCCTGCGCGCACGACGTGGTGGCGCGGATGGACGCCGACGACGTGGCCCTGCCGGAGCGCTTCGCGAAGCAGCTGGTGCTGATCGAGCAGGGCTACGACCTGGTCGGCGCCGGGCTGTACGAGTTCGTCGACGACGAGGCGGTGACCATCGGCCGGCGCACCCCGCCCGTCGGCGAGCAGCACATCCGGCGCTACGCGCGCTTCCACGACCCCTTCAACCACCCGACGGTCGTCTACCGCCGGGCCGCCGTGCAGCGGGCGGGCGGCTACGTCGCGGTCGGGCTCATGGAGGACTACTGGCTGTTCGCCCGCATGCTCGCCTCGGGGGCGCGTGCGGAGAACCTGGCCGAGCCGCTCGTGAAGTACCGCGTCGGCGCCGGTGCCTACAAGCGTCGCGGGGGCGTGGCCCAGCTGCGGGCGGAGGTGAGGCTGCAGCGCCTGATGCTGCGGGCCGGCATCACCTCGCCCCTGCAGGCCGCGCGGAACGTGCTCGTGCGGGGCGGCTACCGGCTCGTCCCGGTGGGGCTGCGGAAGCTCGCCTACCGCGGCCTGCTGCAACGCGGGTTCCGCTCCGGCGCCTCCGGCTGAGGCGTCCGACCGATCCGCAGGACGGCGGCCCGCCTCCGCGGGCCGGCGCCGAGCCGCCGGTACGCTTGCCCCCCGAACGAGGGCGGGTGGCAGGCATGACGGATCTCCTGGTGGTCGGTTCGGGCTTCTTCGGCCTGACGGTGGCCGAGCGGATGGCGGAGGAGCACGGGCTCCGCGTGACGGTCATCGACCGGCGCGACCACATCGGCGGCAACGCCTACAGCGAGCGCGACCCGCAAACGGGCATCGAGGTGCACCGCTACGGCGCGCACCTGTTCCACACGTCGAACGAGCGCGTGTGGGAGTACGTCAACCGCTTCTCCGCCTTCACGTCCTACGTGCACCGCGTCTACGCGAAGCACCGGGGCGAGGTCTTCCCGCTGCCCATCAACCTGGGCACGATCAACCAGTTCTTCCGCGCCGCGCACGGCCCGGAGGAGGCCCGCGCCCTGGTCGTGCAGCAGTCGGCCGAGCTGGGCGACGCGGTGCCGCAGCACCTCGAGGAGAAGGCGATCAGCCTGATCGGGCGCCCGCTCTACGAGGCGTTCATCCGCGACTACACCGCGAAGCAGTGGCAGACCGACCCGAAGGAGCTGCCGGCCGACGTCATCAGCCGCCTGCCGGTGCGGTACTCCTACGACAACCGGTACTTCAACGACACGCACGAGGGCCTGCCGGTGGACGGCTACACCGCCCTGCTCGAGCGGATGGCCGACCACCCGCGGATCACCGTCCGGCTGGAGACCGACTTCTTCGCCGACGCCGACCTGGGCAAGGCGGCCGCCGTCGGCAGCCTGCCGATCGTCTACACCGGCCCGGTCGACGAGTACTTCGGCTCCAGCCTGGGCTCGCTGGCGTGGCGGACGCTCGACTTCGAGCGCGAGGTGCTGCCCGTCGGCGACTTCCAGGGCACCTCCGTCATGAACTACAGCGATCTCGACGTGCCCTACACGCGCATCCACGAGTTCAAGCACTTCCACCCGGAGCGCCGGAGCCCCGACGACGCCACGGTGATCATGCGCGAGTACTCGCGCTTCGCCGAGGGCTCGGACGAGCCGTACTACCCGGTGAACCGACCCGCGGACCGCGAGCGGCTGCTGGGCTACCGCGACCTGATGCAGGACGAGCGGGACGTCTTCTTCGGCGGCCGGCTGGGCACCTACCAGTACCTCGACATGCACATGGCGATCGGTGCCGCGATCTCGATGGTCGAGAACAAGCTGGTGCCGCGCATGACCGGCGTCTCCGCGAGGTGACGCGCGGTCGCAGCCACCGCATCGCCCCGGTCCGCTTCGTGCAGGAGTCTAGCGACGTCCTGGACCTGGCGCTGGTCGGCCTGGCCGTGCTCTGCGCGATCGCCGGCCTGCTCCTGCAGCTGTGGGCGGTGTCGCTGATCGGGGCGGTGCCCAGCCTCGTGTCCGACATGGTGCGGGGGGACCGGCCGCCGCGGTTGCGGCGCATCGCGCGCCGGGTGCTGCTGGACCGGCCGGAGCGCTCGCTGGTGCGCAACGGGTCCGTCGCGGCCGCCGTCGCGGCGACGCCCCCGGACTTCGGGTTCTTCGCGCTGGCCGTCCTGCTGATCACCGTGCTGGTGCTGCACCTCTGCCTGACCGCCTACACGGCGCTCGGCGTGCGCCGCACCCAGCGGGAGCACGCCTCGATGACCTGGCGGCACCTCGACGTCGGCGGCGAGCGCCAGGGGCCCGGCTCGCTGGGCGACCCGGTGCAGGACCTGCTGCCGATCGACGGCCTGCGGCTCATCACGACCACCGAGGCCCTGGTGCTGGCCGGGTTCGCGCTCGCCGCCGCCGGCGTCGCGGTCGTGCCGCTGGTGCTCGCCGGGGTCGCGCTCGCGGTCGCCTCCGGCGCGGTGGGACTGGCCGTGGGCGCGTGGGGACCGCGCGACGGGCACCCGGTGCGCGACTCGGACCGCGTGCTGGCGGCCGCCGTCGAGCGCCTGCGGCCCGAGGTCGTCTTCTACTTCTCCTCGCCCGCCTCCGGCACCTACGCCCTGGGCGTCTGGGCCAGCGTCATCAACGCCATGGAGCGCCCGGTGCTCGTCGTGCTGCGCGAGGCCGTGCACCTGGACGGGGTGGAGACGATCCTGAAGCCCACCGTCGTCGCCCCGAGCGTCGGCGACCTGCTGGCCGTGGTGCCCTCCTCGGTGCGGGTGGTGCTCTACCCGACCAACGTCGTGAAGAACAACGAGATGATCCGCATCCCCGGGCCGATGCACTGCTTCATCGGGCACGGCGACAGCGACAAGGTCGGCAGCTTCAGCCCGCTGAACCGCATGTACGACGAGATCTGGGTCGCCGGCCGTGCCGCGGTGGAGCGCTACGCCGCGGTCGACGAGGGCATCGACCTGCGCGTCGTGCGCCCCGTCGGCCGCCCGCAGCTGGCGGACATCGGCCGCGCCCGGCCCGGGGCGCACGCCGTGGACGACCGGCTGACCGTGCTCTACGCGCCGACGTGGGAGGGCTTCTTCGACGAGGCCGACTACTCGTCCGTCGCGACGATGGGGGAGCGGCTGGTGCAGACCTGCCTCGAGTCCGGAGCCCGCGTGCTCTTCAAGCCGCACCCGCTCACCGGCCACCGGCTGCCGGAGGCGGGTCGGGCCCGTCAGGCCATCGACGACGCGGTCCGCCGCGCCGGGAACGGCAGCGAGGTCGTGGCGCCCAGCCCGAACTCCCTCTACGAGGCCTTCAACCGCGCAGACCTCCTGATCAGCGACATCTCCAGCGTGATCACCGACTTCCTCGCCTCCCGCAAGCCGTACGCCGTCACCAACCGGCGGGACCTTCCGGAGGCGGAGTTCCGCGCGATGTTCCCCTCCTCCGGCGCCGCCGAGCTGCTCGGCAGCGACTGCGCCACCCTGCCGGCCGCCCTGGCGGATGCGGCCGGGCCCGATCTGCGCCGGCCGCAGCGCGAGGCGCTGGCGGAGCACCTGCTGGGGGCCGAGGACGACCCGATGCAGGCGTTCCTGCACGAGGTCGACCTGTTCGTCGAGCGGGCCGACGCCCGCCTGACGGGGGTGCGGGCGGAGTGAACCGCACGTCCCGCCTGGCCGTCACCGGCCTGCTCGTCCTCGCCTACGCGGTGCTGCTGGTCTCCGCCGTCGCCGCCCTGGCGCCGCCGTTCCTGCTGGCGGCGGTCGTCGTGGTGGTCGTCGAGCTGCTCATCTCCCGCCGCGCCCCGCACCTGCTGCCCGAGTCGTTGAACTCGGTGCTCGGCCCGCGCTTCCGCGTGCTGTCGCTGGACGTGCTGACCGCGCTGCTCGCCGCCCGGCTGCTGCCCGACGCCGGGCGCCTGGTGGCGCTCGCCATCGTCGCCGTGCTGCTGCTGGCCGCCGGCCGCGACCTGGTCGCGGTCTTCCAGCGCCGCGTGAACTGGCGCCGCGCCGGGGGGCCGGTCAGCTGGCGCGGGCTGGCGGTGCCGGGGCTGCCCGAGCCGCAGCCGTTCACCCCGATCCGCGAGCCGGACGCGCCCTTCACGCTGCTGACGCTGCTGATCCCGCTGGGCTACACGATCGGCTCCGTCACCGACCGGTTCGGCGCCGCGATCGCCGCGCAGTGGATCGTCATCGCGGTGGTGCTGCTGGTGCTGGCGGGCCGCGCGCTGCAGTACCGGCTGCTGAACCGGCGCAGCCACGACCAGGTGCGCGAGGCCGTGCGGTCCGCGATCGAGGCGGTCGGGCCGGAGGTGGTGCTGCACCACAGCGGGCGACGCGGCACGGTCGAGCAGGTGCTGCTGTGGTGCCCGGCGCTCATCGCCCTGCAGCGGCCGTGCCTGATCGTGGTGCGCGAGCAGACCCACCTGGAGGCCCTGGCGGACTGCGGCATCCCCGTGGTGTGGGCGCCGCGCAGCCAGGACGTCGAGCTGTTCACGGTGCCGAGCGTCGACCTGGCGCTGTACACGAGCGACTCCACGAACATCAACAACCACCTGCTGCGGGTGCCGGGCGTCTACGACGTGCTGGTCGGCCACGGGGACTCGGACGAGCCCGAGTCGCGCAGCCCGATCGCCCGCATGTACGACGAGGTGTGGGTCGCCGGTCCCGCGGGGCGTGATCGCTACGACTTCCCGACCAGCGGGGTGTCGGCGTCCAAGGTGCGGCAGATCGGCCCGGTGCGGCCCTCGACGACGGCCGGCCGGGCGCGGTCCGACCGCGACCTGCCCGTCGTCGTCTACGCCCCCACGTGGGAGAACGTGCTCGACGCCGTCGACCTCTCCAGCCTCGTGACGCGCGGCCGCCGCGTGCTCGACGCGCTGCTCGCCCGCCAGGACGTGCGGGTGGTCTTCGTGCCCGCGGCCCCGACGGGCGCCCGCCTGCCGGCCGTGGCGACGGAGGAGCAGCGGCTGCGGCGGCTGGTCGAGTCGTCCCGGTCCGTGCACGGCGTGCTCCCCGCGAGCCGCCTGCGCGAGGTGCTCGAGGAGGCCGCGTTCGCGGTCGTCGACGTGTCGCCGGCGCTCGCCGAGGCGGTGCGGGCCGACGTGCCCTTCGCGGTGCCCGCGATCGGCGCGCTCGGCGACGACGCGATGCGGGCCTCGTTCCCCTCGGTCGCGGCCGGCGCGATCCTGCGCCGCTTCCCCGAGGACGTCTTCGAGGCGCTCGACGACGCGCTCGGCCCGGACCGCCACGCAGCCGACCGGTTGGCGCTGGGGCGCGCCATCGACGCCTCCGGCGACTTCACGCGCCGGTTCCGCGAGGCGGCCGACGAGGCCATCGCCGCCCAGCGCCGCCGTCGCGCCTTCGCCCGCCCCGGGGTCTAGCGCGCGACCCGGCGGCCGCTGGCGTCCTGAGCCGCGGGATCAAGCGGTCTGGGCGGGGGCCGCGTCGCGGCGGCGCACGTCGATGATCTGCCCCGTCACCGGCGACAGCAGGGTGTCGATCGACGCCATCGCGACGGTCTCCGCGGCCAGCAGGGTGCCCTCCGGCTCCTCGCCGAAGGCCTTGGTGCGCATGCCGGTGGCGGTCCGCTCCGGGTTGATGCAGTTCACCCGCACCTCGTGCTCGGCCCACTCCTCGCTGAGCGACTGCGTCAGGTTGACGGTCGCGGCCTTCGTGGCGGAGTACATGCCGTAGTTCGCGCGGCCGCGCGTGTAGGAGGAGGAGGTGAAGTAGAGCAGCTGCCCCTTCGACTCCTTGAGGTGCGGCAGCGCCTCCTGGGCGATGATGATCGGCCCCATCAGGTTCACCTGGATGGTGTTCTTCACCGCTTCGTGGCTGAAGGTGTCCAGCCCGCCCATCTCGAGCACGCCCGCGGAGTTCACCACGTAGTCGATGCGCCCGCTCTCGGTCATCGCCTGGTCCAGCGCCGCCCGCACGCGCTTGCGCTTGCGGATGTCGGTGCCGGTGGAGGAGCGGGAGAACGGGAACACGGTCGCGCCGAACCGCTGCGCCGCCTCCGCGATCGCCAGGCCGATGCCTTCGCTGCCGCCGAAGACGACGACCGTCCGACCGCTGAGCGCCTGCTCGCGCGCGCTGGACGACAGGCCGTCGGTCGTCGCCGACTTCAGCTGGAACAGCTTGTCCGCGATGAAGACGTCGATCGACTCGGTGATCTTCATGTTCTCGTCGCTGCCCGCGACCACCGCGATGGGCACGTCGGGCGTGTACTTCAGCACGACGGTGCAGTCGTCGGTGGCGACGAAGTTCTTGTCGCGGCCGGCGCGCTCGTAGGCGCGCCGGATGGTCGAGGCGAGGAACGCCTGCGGCGTCTGGCCGCGTCGCAGCAGCGCGCGCGGCGGCACGTCGACCAGCACGTTGGTCTCGGTGTTGATCTGGATGATCGTGTCGGCGGAGGGGATCGCCACGTCGACGGCGCCGTAGTGGTCCAGCACGTCCACGCAGTCCTGCAGGATCCGCTCGTCGACGAAGGGACGCACCGCGTCGTGGAACAGCACCTTGCACTCGCCCTCGCCCAGCTGCTCGAGCGCCAGGCGGGTCGTGTCGTTGCGAGTCGCGCCGCCGGGGTGCACGGCCTTCAGCTTCGGGTAGCGGCCGGAGGCGATGAGGTCCTCGACGGCGTGCATGTGGTTGGGCTCCATCATCACGAAGATCTCGTCGATGCAGCCGGCGGCGTCGACCGCGGCGATGGTGTGCTCGATGATCGGCTTCCCCGCGATGCGGGCCAGCTGCTTCGGCATCCCGAGCCCGGCGCGGACGCCGACGCCGCCCGCCAGGATCACCGCGACGGTCCGTAAGCGCCCCTGCTCAGCCATGCGGGCAGCCTAACCGGGCCCCTTCCGCGGCATCCGGACCAGAGGCCGTGCGGCGTCCCACGGGACGCCGAGATCGGGACGGCGGGGCCAGGGCCTGCGGGGATGCGACGCGCGCCCCCTGCTCTGGGGGTGCCGCGGGCGGCCCGGGCAGTGGAATTCCCTGGCAGAAGCCCTATTCTTCGTCCACCCGCGAGTACCCGCTCGCACCACCCGGCAGGCACCCACCTCCCGGTTCGACGAGCACCTCCTCGTCTCCCTTCCCCACCCCCGACCCGTACCGCGAGCCCCTGCTCGCGGAACTCGGCGAGCACCCACTCGCCGAGCCCGAGCGAGCACCCCTCGCGAACCCGAGCGAGCAC
>JAKONM010000180.1 GCA_022701925.1 Microbacteriaceae bacterium | reverse complement strand
GCGCACCTTCACGCCGACCCCCGGGAAGGTCGGGTACTCCAGCAGCACCAGCGCGTCCACCGGGTCGCCGTCGAGCCCGAGGGTGTTCTCGAAGAACCCGTAGTCCGTCGGGTACACGAAGGTCGTGAACAGCACGCGGTCCAGGTAGACCCGGCCCGTCACGTGGTCGACCTCGTACTTGTTGCGGCTGCCCTTGGGGATCTCGATCACTACGTCGTACGCGGCCATCGCCGGTCACCGTCCTCTCGGGTCGAACGAAGCGGCCATAACGTTATCCAATGCCCGTCCGGCCCCGACTGACGACCGCGGTCGCCGCGACCCGGTCGGCCGTGCGGGCGGCGCTGGTCGCCGTGCCGCAGCGGGAGGGCCCGGAGGCGCTGGTCGCGCTCTCCGGCGGCCCCGACTCGCTGGCGCTGACCGCGGCCGCGGCCTTCGAAGCACCGCGCGCGGGCCGGCGCACGGGCGCGGTGGTCGTCGACCACGGGCTGCAGGAGGGCTCCGCCGCGGTCGCCGAGCGGGCGGCGGAGCAGGCGCGGTCGCTGGGGCTCGACCCCGTGCTGGTGCGGCGGGTGCGGGTGGAGGGCGGCGGCGGGCCGGAGGCGGCGGCCCGCGACGCCCGGTACGTCGCCCTGTGCGACGCGATGGCGGAGACCGGCGCGACCCGGGTGCTGCTGGGCCACACGCTCGACGACCAGGCGGAGACCGTGCTGCTGGGCCTGCTGCGCGGCTCCGGCCCCGACTCGCTGGCGGGCATGCGGCCGGACGCCGGACCGTGGCTGCGCCCGCTGCTCGCGCTGCGCCGCGTGCAGACGGTGCAGGCCTGCGCGGACCAGGGGCTCGAGCCCTGGTCGGACCCGATGAACGAGGACCCCCGCCACCCCCGCGTCCGCGTGCGCCGGGAGGCGCTGCCGGTGCTCGAGCGGACGCTCGGGCCCGGGGTGGCGGAGGCGCTGGCGCGCACCGCGGACCAGGTGCAGGAGGACGCCGCCGCCCTCGACGCCCTGGCCGACGAGCTGGCGCCCGACCTGGCCGAGCTGGCGGACGGCGGCATCGCCCTGCCGGTCAGCGCGCTGGCCGCGAACCCGGCGGCGCTGCGGCACCGGCTGATCCGGCTGGCCGTCGAGGACGAGTTCCACACGGTGCTCAGCCGGGCCCAGACGCTGGCGGTGGCGCGGCTGGTCACCGACTGGCACGGGCAGGGGGCCCTCGACCTGCCCGGCATTACAGTGGTCCGCTCCGGCGGGCGCATCGAGTTCACGGCCGCACGCGACTGACGGGGGACTGACGTGGAGACGACCGACGTCGCGGGGGACATCGCGTCCGTGCTGCTCACCGAGCAGCAGATCCGGGACCGCATCGCGGAGCTCTGCCGCGAGATCGAGGCGGCGGACGCGCTGGTCGACGACGGCACCCCGCTGCTGCTGGTCGGGGTGCTGAAGGGCGCCGTCATGGTCATGGCAGACCTGGCGCGCGAGCTGCGCATCCCGGTGCAGATGGACTGGATGGCGGTCAGCTCGTACGGGTCGAGCACCCGGTCGTCCGGCGTCGTCCGCATCCTCAAGGACCTCGACGCCGAGCTCGAGGGGCGCCGCGTGCTGATCGTCGAGGACATCCTCGACTCGGGGCTCACCCTCTCCTGGCTGGTCGAGAACCTGCGCTCGCGCGGACCGCGGTCGGTCGAGGTGTGCACGCTGCTGCGCAAGCCCGACGCCGTGAAGATCCGCGTGGACGTGCAGCACTGCGGGTTCGACATCCCGAACGAGTTCGTCATCGGCTACGGGCTGGACTACGCGGAGCGCTACCGCAACCTGCGCGACGTGGTCGTGCTCGCGCCGCACGTCTACGAGTAGCCGGACGGCCCCCTTCCCTGTGGGCGGGCCAAGCGGGGCCTGAGCGCGGGGGATCGGTCGTCCCCCTGCGGCGAACAGCCGCCGATCGGCCCGTGACCGGGCGTTACCCTGTCCGGACCATGGACTTCAAGCGCATCTTCCGCGGTCCCCTCGTCTACATCGTCATCGCGATCGTGGTCGTGTGGATCGGCTCGAGCCTGCTGACCGGCACGGGCTTCCGCAGCGTGTCCACCGAGCAGGGCCTCGACTACCTCCGCAACGGCGACGTCGCCTCCGCCAAGATCGTCGACTCGGAGAACCGCGTCGACCTGGTGCTCAAGGAGGGCCAGGGCGGTCAGAACGGGCAGAACGTCCAGTTCAACTTCGTCACGGCCCGCGGCGAGCAGATCGTGGACGCCGTCGACGCGGCGGCCACGTCGTCCGCGAACACGAAGTTCACCGACGAGGTGCCGCAGCCGAACTGGCTGCTGTCGCTCGGCGGCATCCTGCTGCCGATCCTGATCTTCGGCGTCATCATCTGGTTCCTCATGTCCTCCATGCAGGGCGGCGGCAACCGGGTGATGCAGTTCGGCAAGTCCAAGGCGAAGCTGGTCTCGAAGGAGAGCCCCAAGGTCACGTTCGCCGACGTCGCCGGCTCGGACGAGGCCATCGAGGAGCTCGGCGAGATCAAGGACTTCCTCAAGGAGCCCGCCAAGTTCCAGGCCGTCGGCGCCCGGATCCCGAAGGGCGTGCTGCTGTACGGCCCTCCCGGCACCGGCAAGACGCTGCTGGCCCGCGCGGTCGCCGGCGAGGCGGGCGTGCCCTTCTACTCGATCTCCGGATCGGACTTCGTGGAGATGTTCGTGGGCGTCGGCGCCAGCCGCGTGCGCGACCTGTTCGACCAGGCGAAGCAGAACTCGCCGGCGATCATCTTCGTCGACGAGATCGACGCGGTCGGCCGCCACCGCGGCGCCGGCATGGGCGGCGGGCACGACGAGCGCGAGCAGACGCTGAACCAGCTGCTGGTCGAGATGGACGGGTTCGACGTCAAGACCAACGTCATCCTGATCGCCGCCACCAACCGCCCGGACATCCTGGACCCGGCGCTGCTGCGCCCGGGCCGCTTCGACCGGCAGATCGGCGTGGACGCGCCGGACCTCAAGGGCCGTCAGCAGATCCTGACCGTGCACTCGAAGGGCAAGCCGCTGGCCGCCGGGGTGGACCTGGAGATCCTGGCCCGCAAGACGCCGGGCTTCACCGGCGCCGACCTGGCCAACGTGCTGAACGAGGCCGCGCTGCTGACCGCGCGCAGCAACGCGCAGCTGATCGACAACCGCGCGCTCGACGAGGCCGTGGACCGCGTCATCGCCGGCCCCCAGCGCCGCAGCCGGGTCATGAAGGACCAGGAGAAGCTGATCACGGCGTACCACGAGGGCGGCCACGCCCTGGTGGCCGCCAGCCTGAACCACACCGACCCGGTGACGAAGGTGACGATCCTGCCCCGCGGCCGCGCGCTCGGCTACACGATGGTGCTGCCGCTCGAGGACAAGTACTCGGTGACGCGCAACGAGCTGCTCGACCAGCTGGCCTACGCGATGGGCGGCCGGGTCGCGGAGGAGGTCGTGTTCCACGACCCGACCTCCGGCGCCTCGAACGACATCGAGAAGGCCACCGGCACCGCCCGCCGCATGGTCACCGAGTTCGGCATGAGCGCGCTGATCGGCTCGGTCAAGCTGGGCGCGTCGTCCGGCGAGATGTTCCTGGGCCGCGACATGGGCCAGCAGCGCGACTACTCCGACGACCTCGCCCAGCAGGTGGACCGGGAGGTGCGCACGCTCATCGAGTCGGCGCACGACGAGGCCTACCAGCTGCTGATCGACAACCGCGCGGTGCTCGACCGCCTCGCGACCACGCTGCTGGAGAAGGAGACCCTGGACCAGCACGAGCTGGCCGAGATCTTCAAGGACGTGAAGAAGCTGCCGCCGCGCCCGCAGTGGCTGTCGAGCGACCGGCGCCCGGTCAGCGACCTGCCCGCCGTGCAGGTGCCCCGCCCGACCTCCCCGATCGACCAGGGGGCGGTCGACGGCGGCGTCGACTCCGACGGTGGTGCCGCCGCCTCGCGCAAGCGGGCGCCGCGCATCAAGCCGCGTCCCGCCACGGCCTGATCGCGGTGTCCGGAGCCGTCCGCGGCGCACGGGGCTGACCCCGTGCGCCGCACCAGCGCAGCCCTGCTCTTCGCCCTCGTCGTGGTCGGCGGGGTCGTGGGCTGGCTGCTGCAGGTGGGCCTGGCCGCCGGCGGCTCGCCGATCTTCCTGCCGCCGCTGACCTCGTACGCCGTCCTCTTCGTCATCGCGGTGCTCGTGCTGCTGCTCGGGTGGCCGGTGCGGCGCAGCGTGCACGGCGACCGTGCGGGCCGCGCCCGTGCCGGGCACCGCCCGGTCGACCCCTTCTACGCGATGCGCGTGCTGATGCTGGCGAAGGCCTCCAGCATCACCGGCGGCCTGGGGCTCGGGTTCGGGCTGGCGCTGACGGCCTACGCCGTCTCCCGCGTCGCCGGCATCGCGACGCCGGCGTTCTGGCCGTGCGCGCTGCTGGCGATCGGCGCCCTGGTGCTGATGGTGGCCGGGCTGATCGCGGAGTCGTGGTGCCGCATCCCGCCCGAGGACCAGGCCGACCTGGCGCGTCGCGGCGTGGAGGCGCGGTGAGCGCGCGCGGGCTGGACGCCGGGATCACCGGCTGGAACCGGGTGTCGACGAAGCTGGTCGGGGTGCGCCTGATCGGCGCCGTGATCGGCGCCCTGGTGGGCGTGCTGGTCGGCGCGGCCGTGCTGGCGCTGACGGGCGGGTTCTGGATCGGCTGGGCGGTCATCGGCGTCACCGCCGTCGTCACCGCGGTCGACCTGGTGCTGACGCGCCGCAGCGTGCTCGCCATCGGCTGGGTGCTGCGCGACGACGACCTGGTGGTGCGGCGCGGGCTGCTGCTCAGCCGCCTGGTCGCCGTGCCCTACGGGCGGATGCAGCTGATCGACGTGAACCGCGGCCCGGTCGCGCGGCTGCTCGGCCTGGCCGAACTGCGCCTGGTCACCGCCGCCGCCTCGTCCGACGTGACGCTGCCCGGCCTGCCCGAGCAGGTGGCCGTCGAGCTGCGCGACGCCCTGGTGGCGCGGGCGGAGGAACGGCGCGTGGGACTCTAGAGCCGTGACCCTCCCCGCGCCGCCCGCGGCCGGCCGGTACGTCGACGGGCAGTGGCACCGCCTGCACCCCGCGACCCCGGTGCTGCGGGGCGGCATCTGGCTGCTGGCGGTCGTGCTGTGGCTCGGCGCGAACCTGCGCGAGCGGATCATCGGCTGGGTCTTCAACGTGCGCGAGGTCGGCAGCGACCCGCTGGACGAGCTGGGCCGCTACCACCTGTTCGGGTTCGCCGCGCTGGGCGTGCTGGTGGTCGTGCTGATCGCCGTGGGCCTCTTCTGGCTGTCGTGGCGCGCCAGCACCTTCCGCATCGACCAGGAGGCGGTGACGGTGCGCAACGGCCTGCTGCTGCGCACCACCCGCACGGCGAAGCTGGACCGCATCCAGGGCGTGACCATCTCGCGGCCGCTGCTGGCGCGGGTGCTGGGCGCGGCGCGGGTCGACCTGGAGGCCGCCGGGCAGAACGCGAACGTGCGCCTGGAGTACCTGACCAGCGCCGCCGCCGAGGACCTGCGGCGCGACGTGCTGCAGCTGGCCTCCGGCTCGCGACGGCGGCAGCCGGACGACGAGGGCGAGGGCGGGCCGACGACGCCGGAGCTCGCGATCCTGGCCGAGGACGGCCCGCGCATCGTGCGCGTCACCCCGGCGCGGGCGGTGGGCGCGGTGCTGCTGTCGAACACCACCGTGCTGCTGGTCCTCGTGGTGGCCGCGGTGATCGTGCTGAACGTCGTGCTCGACTCCGGTGCGCCGATCGCGCCCGCGGCGCCGATCGCGGCGGTCTCCGTCTTCCCCTTCATCGTCGCGTCGGTCACCGTCTCGGCCCGCCGCATCGGCCGCAACCTGCGGTACTCGGTGGTGGCCACCCCGGACGGCGTGCGCATCGCCTCCGGCCTGGTCAGCACGCGCACCGAGGCGGTGCCGCCCGGGCGCGTGCACGCGCTGCGCATCGAGCAGCCGCTGCTGTGGCGCGCGGCCGGCTGGTGGCGCGTCTCCGTGAACCGCGCCGGCCACGAGGCGGGGCGGCAGAACCAGCAGGTGGAGCAGTCGCTGGCCCCGGTCGCGACGCTGGCCGAGGTGCTGACGCTCGTCCCGCACCTGGTGCCCGACCTGGCCGACCAGGAGGCACTGCTGACGGCCGGGCTCGAGGGGCGCGGCGACGGCGAGGACTTCACCGCGGCGCCCCGGCGTGCACGGTGGCTGCGCCCGGTCGCCTGGCGCCGCACCGGCTTCCGGGTCGCGGGCGGCAGCCTGCTGTCGCGCGGCGGGTTCCTGCGCCGCGAGCTGGTGGTGGTGCCCCAGGCCCGCATGCAGAGCGTCTCGCTGGGGCAGGGCCTGGTGGAGCGCGCGCTGGACGTGGCCTCCGTGCACCCGCACGTCGTGCACGGCCCGGTGCGGACGCGGCTGCGGCTGATCGACCGCCGACGGGCGGAGCAGCTGTTCGAGGAGCTGGCGCTGGCCGGGGCCGCGGCGCGGGCGGCCGACGTGTCGCACCGCTGGGCCGAGCGCGGCGGTGCTCGATGAGGGCGGCGGGGCGCCTGGGCGTCGGCGTGGTCGGTGCGGGCCGGGTCGGACCGGTGCTCGGGGCGGCGCTGGCCGGCGCCGGGCACGCGCTCGTCGGGGTCTCCGGGGTCTCGGAGCGCAGCCTCGACCGGGCCGAGGCGATGCTGCCCGGGGTGCCGGTGCTGCCCGTGCCCGACCTGGTGGAGCGCAGCGAGCTGGTGCTGCTGGCCGTGCCCGACGCGGTGCTGCCCGGCCTGGTGGAGGGGCTCGCCGAGGCGGGCGTGTGGGTGGCGGGCCAGCTGGTCGTGCACACCGCGCCCGGTCACGGCGTCGAGGTGCTGCTGCCGGCGGCGCGGCGCGGCGCCATCCCCGTGGCGCTGTCTCCCGCGATGTCGTTCACGGGCACGAGCATCGACCTGGTGCGGCTGCGCGAGAGCCGCTGCGCGGTCACGGCGCCGGGGCCGGTGCTGCCGATCGGTCAGGCGCTGGCCGTGGAGATGGGCTGCGAGCCGGTGATCGTCGCGGAGGCGGACCGGCCGGAGTGGGCGGCGGCGCTGCAGCGGGCGGTCGAGCCGCTGGAGGACGCCGTCGCGGCGTCAGCGGCCGGCCTTGCGGCGATCGGCGTCGAGGACCCGGACGCGGTGCTCGGCCCCGTCGCCCGGTCGGCGCTGGAGCGAGCGCTCGAGGGGGCCCGGCGCGCGGGCCGGGTGCGGGGAGAGGCATGATCACCACGGAGACGACCATCGAGGGCGTGCGGGCGCGGGTCGCCGCCGCCCGGGCGGCGGGCGAGCGCGTGGCGCTGGTCCCGACCATGGGCGCGCTGCACGACGGGCACCTGGCGCTGGTGGCGCGGGCGGCGCGGCTGGCCGACCTGGTCGTCGTCAGCATCTTCGTGAACCCGCTGCAGTTCGGTCGCGGGGAGGACCTGGAGCGGTACCCGCGCGACCTCGACGGGGACCGGGCGCAGCTCGAGCGGGCCGGGGCCCACGTGCTGTTCGCGCCCTCCGCGGACGAGGTCTACCCGGACGGCCCGCCGCAGGTGCGGGTGACGGCGGGCCCGGTCGGCGGGCTGCTGGAGGGGCGGGTGCGGCCCGGGCACTTCGACGGGGTGCTGACCGTGGTGGCGAAGCTGCTGCACCTCGTCGGCCCCGACGACGTGGTGTTCGGCCAGAAGGACGCCCAGCAGGTGTTCCTGGTGCAGCGCATGGTCGCCGACCTGGACGTGCCGGTGCACGTGGAGGTCGTGGAGACCGTCCGCGAGCCCGACGGCCTGGCGATGTCGAGCCGCAACCGCTACCTCGACGCCGGCGAGCGCCGGCTGGCGCGGGCCGTGCCGCGGGCGCTCGACGCCGCCGAGTCGGCGACCGACCAGGACGTCGACGCGATGGTCGCGGCGGCGCAGGGCGCCCTGGCGGGGGAGGACGGCGCCTCCCTGGACTACCTGGCCGTGGTGGACCCGGCCACGTTCCGGCCGGTGGACGACGGGTATCGTGGCGACGCCCTCGTGCTGGTCGCCGCCCGCGTGGGCGCGACCCGGCTGATCGACAACCGCACGGTCC
>JAKONM010000166.1 GCA_022701925.1 Microbacteriaceae bacterium | reverse complement strand
TCCCTCGGAGGGTGCGCGACGCCGGGTAGGGCGTCCGCAAGGGCTCGCGCCCGAGCTGCGCCAGCGCCGACCGGCGTCGGATCGGGGCTGGCGCGGACTCACACCCGCCCGAGTCCGCCGACGGCGTCGACCGGTGTCGGGCGGTGCACCTCAGCGGTGGACACCTCGAGGTCGGCACGATCGCGCAGCCGTTCGATCAGATCGGCGTTCGGCCCGTCGACTCGGGTCGCCCAGTCCTCGGCGTCCAGCTGGTCGCGGCCGAACTGCACGTGCCGCGCCACCAGCCGCCGCAGGCGCAGCTGCTCGGGGAGCACGCAGAACCACACCTCGGTGAACGCTGCCCGCGCTCGGGACCACGGGTGGTCGGGCAGCAGCAGGTAGTTGCCCTCCGAGACCACGATCCGCGCCGCCGGCGGCACCTCGATGCTGCCGGCGATCGGTTCCTCGAGGGTCCGATCGAAGTTCGGCGCGTAGACCGGGTCCTGCCCGTGCTCGCCGAGGCGCTCGATCAGGGCCGCGTACCCCCAGCCGTCGAAGGTGTCCGGCGCGCCCTTCCTGTCCCGACGTCCCAGGCGGTCGAGCGTGCTGTCGGCCAGGTGGAACCCGTCCATCGGCACGTGCGCGGCGACGCCGGGGCGTCGCTCGTTCAGCCCGGCGACGATCCGTTCCGCCAGCACGGTCTTGCCGGCGCCCGGCGACCCGCAGATGCCGAGCACCACCCGCTGCTCCGCCGAGGCGACCAGCTGCTCGGCGCGGTCGAGCGCCTCCTCGAACCCGAGCCTCACGCCGTCGCTCGCGCGAGGTGCTCGACGAGGAAGTCGTGCGCGTGCGAGGCGAGGTCGTCCGAGTCGGTCCAGAGGTTCCGCCAGATGGACAGGTCGTTCGACAGGGTGGGGGAGACGACGGCCGAGGAGAAGGACTCGAAGGTGATGCCGCCGGTGTAGCCCGCCTCGCCGAGCGCGTCGAAGAAGGACGCGAAGTCCAGGTGGCCCGAACCCAGGTAGCCGCGGTCGTTCTCACCCACGTGGACGTAGCCGAGCCGGTCGCCGAGCAGCCGGACCGGGTCCCGGAAGTTCTTCTCCTCGATGTTCATGTGGTAGATGTCCAGGTGCACGTCGACGTTCGCCTCGCCGATCTCGTCAGCGAGCCGCAGGGCGTCGGCAGCGGTGTTGACGACGTTGGTCTCGTACCGGTTGCAGACCTCCAGCCCGAGGGCGACGTCGAGGCCTCGGGCCTCGACGGCGAGGTCCCTGAGCACGGAGACGATGTTGCGGCGGCCGGCGTCGCTGAGGGGCGCCGCAGCCTTTCCGAAGGCGGAGTAGAGCGCCCCGGTGAGACGGACCCCGCCGATGGCGGCGGTGGCCTGCAGCGACTCGTGCAGCAGCGCGGCACCGCGCTCGACGACCGCGAGGTCTTCGCTGGAGACGTCCGCGTCGGGCGCGAGGCCCCGCGAGCAGATCGCGGTCAGCCGCCGGTCCTGCAGCAGCTGCTTCGTGGAGGCCGTATCGAGGTGGTCGAGGCCGTGCAGGGAGAACTCGATGATGTCGTAGCGGGCGCGCTGCGCCCCGGCGGTGATCGTGTCGACCTCGTCGGGGGTGGTGCCGCCGGCGAAGACGAGCGCGTGGATGCCGAGGGGGTTGTTCACGGAGTTCCAATCAGTGGTGCGGGACCGCGCAGCGCGGCCAGGTGGAGGGAGAGGAAGGTGCGGGCGTCGGTCGCCACGGCGTCCGCGGAGGTCCACGGGGTCCGCCAGAGGCCGACCTCGACGGTCATCTCCTGGCTGACGACGGAGGGGGAGAAGGACTCGAAGGTGATCGGGCCCTGGTAGCGGTTGCGCCGGAGCGCCTGGAAGAACCCCGTCCAGTCCAGCGATCCGCTGCCGAGGGCGCCTCGGTGGCTCTCGGACGCGTGGATGTAGACCAGCCGTGCTCCGGCCGTGTCGACTGCGGCCGACACGGACGGGTCCTCGCTGTTCGAGTGGAAGGTGTCGAGGTGCAGTCGCACGTCGGGGGCGCCCAGCTCGTCGAGGAACTCGACGGTCTGGGCGGCGGTGTTCAGCAGGTTGCTCTCGTAGCGGTTCACGTACTCGACCCCGAGGGTGATCCCGTCGGCGGCCGCCGACTGCGCGACCCGACGCAGCACCTCCATCGAGTTCCGCCGTGCAGCGGGCTCCGGAAGCGTGCGGTAGCGGCCGAGCTGGGAGAAGGTCACCCCGCCGACGTAGGTGGCGCCGATCTCGGCGGCGAAGCGCACCGCCGCGGTCAGCGCCGCTTCACCCCGGCGCGACGACGCCTCGTCGGTGGAGTTGATGTCCTGCTGCGGGGTCAGCGCCAGCGACACCGTGGCGTCCAGGCCGTTGAACCGGAGCAGGCGTCTGGTCGCGCGCCCGTCCAGCTCGCCCTCGCTCGGAGCGGGGATCTCGATGAAGTCGAATCCGGCGTTCAGCGTCCGCCGCAGCGCCAGGGCCGCGCCCTCCTCGCTCCAGTCCCGGGACAGCGTGCGTGCGTGCACCCCGAGCGGGTTGACCGCGTCCATCACCGGGCTCACGCCGCCTTGGCGCCGGTGATCAGAGCGACCAGCTCGTCGCCGTCGGTGTCGACGGCGCGGCGGCCGGCGACGGCGTTGCCGGCGCGCATGACCCAGACCTGCTGCGACAGGCGCAGCACCTGGTCGAAGTTGTGGCTGATCAGCAGCACGGCGACTCCGCTGTCCTGGAGACGCTTGATGACCGACTCCACCCGAGCCGTCTCCTGCACGCCGAGCGCGGCGGTCGGCTCGTCCATGATCACGATCGGGCTGCCCCAGCCGGCGGCGCGCGCGATGGCCACGGCCTGCCGCTGACCGCCGGAGAGGCGGCGCACCTTGCTGGTCACCGGCGGGACGTTGACGGCGAGGCCGCCCAGCATCTCGTCCGCCTTGCTGCGCATGGCCCTGCTGTCGAGGAACCGGAAGGGGCCGAAGCCGCGCGTCTGCTCCCTGCCGAGGAAGAAGTTCTGCCAGACGGACAGGTCCTCGATCAGCGCGAGGTTCTGCTGCACCGTCTCGACCCCGGCGTTCCGGGCGTCGAGCGGGGTGTGGAAGTCGACGTCGCTGCCGTTGATGCGGATGGTGCCGGCGTCGGGATGGTGGATGCCGGAGAGGCACCGCACGAGGGTGGACTTGCCCGCACCGTTGTCGCCGATCAGGGCCGTCACCTCGCCCCGGCGCATGGAGATCGACGCGCCGCGCAGGGCGTGCACGTTGCCGAAGTTCTTGACGATGCCCTCGGCGGAGAGGACGAGGTCGGTGTCGAGCGCGGTCGGGCTGGTGATGGTGGTCATCGCTTCTGGAACCTCGTGAGCAGGGCGGCGAGGACGACCACGAGGCCGACCGCGAGCGGCTGGTAGAACTGGGAGACCCCGAGCAGCGTCAGTCCGTTGCTGAGGGCGGTGAGCAGCAGGGCGCCGAGGATCGGGCCGACGATCTTGGCCTTGCCGCCGGTGAGGCTGACTCCGCCGAGGACGACCGCGGCGATGGAGTTGAGCAGGTAGGACGTGTTGATGGCCGGCTCCGCCGCTCCGACGCGGGCGACGAGCAGCAGAGCGGCGACGCCAGCGAGGACCGCGGAGATCAGGTAGACCGCGATGCGGACCCGCTTCGCGCTCAGGCCGTTGGCGACGGCGGCTTCTTCGCTGCCGCCGACGGCCTGCACGTGCAGGCCGAATCGGGTGCGGAACATGACGACCCAGGCGATGACGCCGATGATCACGGCGAGGATGAAGGGGTAGCCGACGATTCCGATGCGGCCGGTCGTGAGCTGCAGCAGCTCGGGGCTGAGGACCGAGATCGGCCGGCCGTTGCTGAAGATCAGCGCCAGACCGGTCGCCACCGACAGCGTGCCGAGCGTGGCGATGAAGTCGGTGACCTTGCCCTTGGCGATCAGCAGTCCGTTGATGAGGCCGATCAGGGCGGCACCGACGATGCCGACCAGCGCCGAGAGCCAGAAGCCGAGTCCGGCGGTGAAGGCGATGCCGAAGCAGATGGCTCCGAAGGTCATCGTGGCGGAGATCGACAGGTCGATGCCGCCGGTGGTGATGACGTAGGACTGGGCCACGGCGAGGATCACGAGGATCGCGGCAGCGGCCAGCATCGCGGAGACGTTCCCCAGGGTGAGGAAGCTCGGGGTCAGCAGCGAGAAGACGATGACGAGGGCGACGAGTCCGATCGGCGCGGCGTGCTCGGCCCAGAAGCTGAGGTGCCGGGCGTCGCGGAGGACGCTGGCCGGCGTGGTGCGCTCCACGCTGATGGCGGTCGTGGTCGTAGAGGTGTTCACGGGATCGGTCGGGCTCTCTTCGTCGGGAGGGTCGGGCTGGAGCCGGAGGGGCCGGAGCGCTGACGGCGCAGCGCTCCGGCCCGACCGCTTACTTGTTGAGCAGGCTCTCGAGCGGGTTGTCGAACTCCGCGAACGGCTGCGGGAACTTCGAGATGGCCGTATCGGCGTCGTCCTTCGTCACGAGCGCCGTGGGGGACTCGATGTTCGTCGGCAGGGTCTCGCCGGCCGCCGCGACCTCGCAGGCCTGCACTCCGAGGGAGCCGACCGCGTACGGGTACTGCGCGACGGTCGCGCTGAGGCCCCCGTCCTTCACCGACTCCAGGGCGTCCTTGTTGCCGTCGACGCTGACCACGGTGATGTCACCGGTCTTGCCCGCGTTCTCGACGGCCTTCACGATGCCGAGGCCCATGTCGTCGTTGGCGGCGAAGAAGGCCTTGACGTCCGGGTGCGCCTCCATGATGTCGGTGGCGCGGGTCAGCGCGAGCTCGCGCTTCCAGTCCGCGGCCGCCTCCTGCACGACCTTCACCTTCGACCCGGCGGCCGCCTTGAAGCCGTCGACGCGGGCGGCGCTGGTGACGTCGCCGGAGATGCCGGCGATGATCGCGACCTCCGAGCCCGCCGGCACCTGGTCGGTCACGAACGTGCCGGCCTTGCCGCCGGCCTTCTCGTTGTCGGTGCCGATGTACGTCGCGATCTTCAGGTTCGCGGCCTTCGCGGCGGTCGAGTCGATGGGCGAGTCGATGTTGACGATCGTCTTGCCGGCGGCCCCGATGGGGGCGAGGGCCTGGATCAGGTTGGTGCCGCTGATGGGGTTGACCACGAAGCAGCCGAAGTCCTGGCCCGCCAGCGTCGTGAGCTTGTCGGCCTGTCCGGTCGTGTCGCCGATGTCGGCGGCGGCCTGCACCGTGGCGGTGACCCCGTCGGCCTTCGCCGTGCCCTCCACGCCGTCCTGCATCGCCTGGAAGAAGGGGTTGTCGAGGCCCTTGATCACCGCTGCGACCTTGGGCTTCTCGGTGCTGCCGCCTCCCGGGGAGGCGCCGGGGGCGGCCGAGTTGCCGGAGCAGCCCGCGAGCAGCAGTCCCAGGGCGGCGGCGGGAGCGATCAGGACGGCGGCTCGGCGCCGGGAAGCAACATTGCTGAACATGCGGGTCCTTGCTGTGGGGGCACCACCGTGTGCCGATGGCTTGAAAGTAGCCACCCTTTTGAGTTACGTCAAGCCGAAAGAGGGGGTTGTTTCGATCAACCCCTCCACTACGCTCAGGGGCAGGGAGGTAGCGATGCAGACCGTGCGGGCGCTCGGCACCGATGTCTTGGACCTGTTCCGACGCCAGGGGGAGCTGAGTCGGATCGACGTGATCGAGGCGTCCGGCCTGTCGCGGTCGACCGTCAACCAGCGGCTCACCCTGCTGCTCGACGCCGGCCTGATCCTCCCGACCGGAGGCGGCGAGTCGACGGGCGGCCGCCCGTCCAGCAAGTTCCGGTTCAACACCGAACGGGCGTGCATCCTCGCCGCCGACATCGGGGCATCAGGCTTCACCGCGGCCGTCTGCGACCTCGACGGGCGTCCGCTCACCACCACCAGCCGCACGATCGAGGTGGCCGAGGGTCCCGAAGCCGTCCTGGCGGCGGTGGTCGGCGCCTTCGAAGAGCTCGCACCGGAGCTCGAGGTCTGGGGCATCGGCATCGGCGTGCCCGGGCCCGTCGAGTTCGCGGCCCGACGGGTCGTGAACCCGCCGATCATGAGCGGCTGGGACCGGTTCGACATCGCCGGCTGGTTCGCGCCTCACTACGACGCACCGGTGGTGGTCGAGAACGACGCCAATGCCCGGGCCATCGCCGAGGCCCGCTCCCTCGGACTCGACAACGTCATCGCGCTCAAGCTGGGCAGCGGCGTCGGAGCCGGCCTCGTCTCCAACGGGCAGCTCATCCGCGGGGACAAGGGCGCGGCCGGCGACATCGGCCACACGCGGTCGGTGACCCGCGACGCCGAGGCCCGGCTGTGCCGCTGCGGGAACCTCGACTGCGTCGAGGCGTACGCGGGCGGCTGGGCGCTGCGTCGCGACCTCGAACGCGTCGGCATCGCGACCAGCAGCACCAGCGATGTCGTCGCCCTGCTGGAACGGGGGGACGAGGTCGCCCTGGCGCGCGTGCGGGCGGCCGGGCGTACGCTCGGAGACGCGGTCGCGACCCTGGTCGGCGTCTTCAACCCGCGCGCGGTCGTCGTCTCCGGCCGGCTCGCCGAGAGCGGCGAGGTGCTGTTCTCCGGCATCCGCGAACGGGTCTACCAGCAGGCTGCGCCCCTGCTCACCGGAGACCTCGTCATCGCCAAGACGACGCTCGGCGACGAGGCCGGCGTGATCGGCCTCGCGCTCGAGACGATCGACACCGTCTTCAGCGGCGAGGAGGTCGCGGCGCCGCGCGCGGTGGTCGCGGTCGGGTAGCGCCGGGCACGACGGTCGGCCGTCTCCACGGGAGAGGGCGGTGTCACCCCACCGGGTCCTCGACGAGGCGGAACCACTGCACGACGACGGGCTCCGCATCCCGCAGCACCCACTCCGGATCGCCGGACTCGGCGCGGATGAGGTCCTGCAGCGGCTGCCAGAACGCCTCGTGCTCGCGCCGCCACTCGGCGGCGTCGCGGAAGCCCTCGCCCTCGTCCCGCGCGACGTCGTCCCCGACCTCGGCGAGGGGGATCATGCGCACTTTCGTGATCTCGACGACGCCGTGCTGAGCGCCCGAGTGGTCGACCAGGGGCAGCCGCTCGCCGACGCGGGGGAGCGGCTCGCCGCTGAGGTACTCGACGGCGAGGGAGGAGGTCGCGGTCTTCACCCCCGCGAGCACCGCCGCCAGCAGGCGGTCGCCCAGTCCGCCGTCGCCCGGGTAGCCGAAGTCCATCGTCGCGCCCATGCCGGACATGATGCCCGCCGGGCCGTGCCCCGCCCTCGACGGCTGCGGGGAAGCCGCGACGGACGCCGCCCGCCGCCCGGCTGCGGAACGATGACCCTGTGCCCGTGGTGAACCCGTTCCGATCCCGGCTGTTCGAGGTGCTTTCTGGGGACCCCTCCGGCGAGCCCGAGTGGGTGCGGCGGCTCGGCCGGGGCAGCGGCCCCGGCCTGTTCCCCGTGGGCAGCGCGGTGTGGGAGGTGCACCGGGACCCGACGACGCTGGTCGCGGGGCCTCGGGCGCTGCTGGTGCAGGCGCTGCACCCGGGGACCATGGCGGGCGTGCACGACTGGTCCCGCTACCGGGAGGACCCGCTCGGTCGGCTGCAGGGGACGATCCGGTGGATCACGACCGTCACCTACGGCACGGCCGAGCAGGCGAGTGCCGCGTCCCGCTCGGTGCAGCACCTGCACGAGCACGTCCGCGGCGCCTACGCGGGTGCCGACGGGGCCCGCACCGCCTACGCCGCGAACGACCCGGAGCTGGCGGCCTGGGTGCACATCGCCTTCATGGACTCGTTCCTGCGCGCCTTCCAGCGCTACGGCACCCGCCCGATCCCGGGCGGTCCGGACGCCTACGTGGCTCAGTGGGCGGTCGCCGGCGAGCTGATGGGCGTGGCGGACCCGCCCCGCAGCGTGCTGCAGCTGGAGCGCCGGCTCGACGAGTTCTGGCACTGGCGTCCTCCGCGCCGACGAGCGGGTGCGGGAGGCGGTGGCGGTGATCCGGCGGCCGCCGCTGCCGGCGCTCGTGCGACCCGCCTACCCCGCGGTCGTCGCGGGATCGATCGCATCGCTGCCCGACCGGGCCCGCGGGATGCTCGGCCTCCGGCGGCCCGGCCCCGCGTCCGAGGCGGCCACCCGCCTGGTCCTCCGCGCGAGCGCCGGACTGCTCGGGGAGGCACCGACCGCGCGCGAAGGACGGCGCCGCGTGGAGGCGGGGCCGGCGGACTGAGACCGGTCGGTACGAGGTCCGCCCGGCTCAGCACCGGTCCCGCTGGTAGACGTCGGGGACGCCGTCGCCGTCGGAGTCGCGCTGCTCCTGCTCGTGCAGCAGGCGGTAGCCGCGGTTGCGGATCCGCAGCACGACGGCGGCCAGCAGGGCGGCGAGCAGCGAGCCCGTGAGCACGCCCACCTTCACGTGGTCGTCCCGCTCGCTGCCGGCGCCGAACGCGAGCTCACCGATCAGCAGCGACACGGTGAACCCGATGCCGCCGAGCAGTGAGGCGCCGAAGACGTCCCACCAGGAGAGGCTGTCGTCCAGGCGCGCGCGCGTGAAGCGCGACACCAGCGCGGTCGCGCCCAGGATCCCGGCGGACTTGCCGACCACCAGGGCGACCACGATCCCGATCGCCACCCGATCCTGCAGCGAGTCGACCAGCCCGCTCAGCCCTCCGACGGTCACCCCGGCGGAGAAGAAGGCGAACACGGGTACTGCGAACCCGGCCGATATCGGCCGCCACCGGTGCTCGAAGTGCTCGGCCAGCCCGGGCCCCGCCTCCGGCCCGCCGGCGGCCTGCGACCGCAGCACGGGCACGGTGAAGCCGAGCAGCACCCCGGCGACGGTGGCGTGCACGCCCGACGCGTGCATCAGCGCCCATGCGACGACCGCCAGCGGGATCAGCAGCCACCACGACCGGATGCGCCGCTGCACCAGCAGCCCGAACAGGGCGATCACCGCCAGCGCGCCGAGCAGCGGCAGCACGTCGAGCGAGTCGGTGTAGAAGACCGCGATGATCGTGATGGCCAGCAGGTCGTCCACGACCGCCAGGGTCAGCAGGAAGGTGCGCAGCGCGGTCGGCAGGTGGCTGCTGATCACCGCCAGCACCGCGACCGCGAAGGCGATGTCGGTGGCCGTGGGGATCGCCCAGCCGCGCAGGGCGTCGCCTCCGGCCGTCGACGTGATCAGCACGAAGATCAGCGCGGGCACGGCCATGCCGCCGACCGCCGCGACCACGGGCACCACGGCGCGGCGGACGTCCCGCAGGTCGCCGGCGACGAACTCGCGCTTCAGCTCGAGCCCGGCGATGAAGAAGAAGATCGCCAGCAGCCCGTCCGCCGCCCACTGGCCCAGCGAGAGGTCCAGGTGCAGGGCGGCCGGGCCGACAACGGTGTCGCGCAGCCCCGTGTAGGCGCCGGCCCAGGGCGAGTTGGACCACACCAGCGCGACGACGGTGCCGAGCAGCAGCAGGGCGCCGCCCACGGTCTCCTTGCGCAGGGCCGCCGTGATCCGCTGCGTCTCGCGCCAGGAACCGCGTGCGAAGACGGCGTGCGCGACCGGCCGGCTGCCCGGTCCGGGCGGAGGGGTCTGCTGCGTGGTCATGTGGTGCTCCTGACGAGGGTCCGCGGGGTCGTGGCAACGACCGCCGACCAGACTTCCCGGCACACCGTCGACCAGAGTACCCGGCCCGGCTCCTGGACGGCCTCAGTCCGACAGGACCTCGCGCAGCGCGTCCTCGCCGAGCCTCGTCATCGCCGTGTCCGGCGATGACGAGGTCACCAGGGCCGTGGCCATCACGAGCGCCCACCCGCGCGCACGGCGGACGGTGGCCGGGTCGGGCGCGAGGTCCGCGAGCAGCGCGGCGCGACCCTCCCGCCCGAAGGCCAGCCAGGCGACGGCGAGGTCCGTCGCCGGGTCGCCGGTCGTGGTGTCGCCGAAGTCGAGCACCGCGGTGAGCGCGCCGTCGCGGACGATCAGGTTCGCGGGGTGCAGGTCCCCGTGGATCCGCACCGCCGGCCCGGTGTGCGCCGGCGCGGTCAGCGCGTCGGACCAGACGGCCGTGAGGCCGCGGGGCTCGCGCAGCAGCCCGCTCGTCAGCCGCTCCCGGATCACCTCGCCGTCGCGCTCGGCGAGCGGCACCCCGCGCCAGGGATTGACCGGCGGAGTCGGGTCCGGCCGGTGCAGCGCGCGCAGGAAGGCGGCGACGCCCTGCGCCAGCCGCTCGTCCCGCACGCCCGCGTCGAGCGCGGTCACGCCGTCGAACCAGGGCACGACGGACCAGCCGTACGGGTGCAGCGGTCCCGGTCTGCCGATGCGGACCGGAGCCGGCACGGGGACGGGCAGGCGCCCGGCGAGGCCGGGGAGCACCTGCTGCTCGTGCCGCACGAGCGCGGCGGCCTCGACGCGACGGGGCACGCGCACCGCGAGGTCGGCGCCGAGCCGCAGCACGACGTTGTCCCAGCCCTCGGCGACGACTCGGAGCGGCAGGTCCGCGAGATCGGGGTGCTGCTCCCGGAGGAGGCGCTCGACCAGCGGCGCGTCCACCTGGACGTCGGCGGCGGGCATCCGCCGACGCTAGCGCCGCTCGGGGGGTCGGCGAACGGCCGCCCCGACGCGATGTCGGTCGGTCGGGCGCCGAGCCGCTCACATCCGCGCGAGCAGCACGTCGATCTCGGCGCCGGGCGTCGCCGGGTCGAAGCCGTGGTCCAGCAGCCAGCGGATGGAGGTGAGGCTCCGCACCGACCACCAGGCCCGCACGACGTCGAGATCGACCTGCCCGCCGTAGCCGGCGAGCACCTGATCGAGCCGCTCCTCGTGCCCGAGCGTCAGGATCGCGAGGTCGAACAGCGGATCGCCCCGGCCCGCCTCCGACCAGTCGAGCACGCCGATGACGTCGTCGTCGTCGACGAACACGTGGTCCAGCTGCAGATCCCCGTGGGTGAAGCACGGCGTGCAGGGCCGGAACACCGCCTGCGCCAGCGCCCGGTTCCGTTCGACGACCTCGGCGGGCACCACGTCGTGCGCCAGGAGCCACCCGCACTCCTGCTCGAGGCTCGCCGCGTACTGCTCCGGTCCTCGGCCCGTCCATGCGGGAGCGGCCGAGTCGTGCAGCCGGCGGACGACCGCGCCCGCGGCCGCCCACGCCGCCGGGGTCGCCGTCGATGGTGCACCGAGTCGTCCGAGCGCTCGGCCGGGGAGCGCGGCGAGCGCGAGCACGTTCGGCTGCTGCCACA
>JAKONM010000157.1 GCA_022701925.1 Microbacteriaceae bacterium | reverse complement strand
CTTCATCAACCCGATCGTCACGGTGCTGCTCGGCGTGCTCGTGCTGCACGAGCGCCTGCGCCCCGTGCAGTGGGCCGCGGTGGCGGTGAGCGCGCTGGCCGTGATCGTGCTGGCCGTCGAGACCGGGTCCCCGCCCTGGCTGTCGCTCGGGCTCGCCTTCTCCTTCGGCCTCTACGGGCTGGTGAAGAAGAAGACCGGCGCGCGGGTCGACGTGCTGTCCGGGCTGACGCTCGAGACCGCCTGGCTCACGCCGGTCGCCGCGGTGCAGCTGCTGGTCGTCGGCGCGGGCTCCGGCCTGGTGCTCGGCACCGCGCCCTACCCCACCGCGATGCTGGCGTCGGCGGGCGTCGTGACCGCGGTGCCGCTGCTGCTCTTCGCGGCGTCCACCCGACGTCTGCCGCTGTCCGTCGCGGGCTTCCTGCAGTACCTGGCGCCGATCCTGCAGCTGATCACCGGCGTGTGGATCCTGCACGAGCCGATGTCGACGGCGCGGTGGACCGGCTTCGCCCTGGTCTGGGTCGCGCTGGTGCTGCTGGTGGCGGACACCCTGCTGCACGGCGGCCTCCGCCGGCGCGCGGTGCCCGCCCCGGCGGTCTGATCACCCGGGAGCCGGACCGCTGGAGTGGAAGGCCTCGTAGGCCACGCTCCTGCCGTACCTCGGATCCGTCGTCGCGCTGAACTGCACGCAGAGCGCCGTCGTGCAGGCCTGGCCGTCCCCGCCGCCCGTCGCCTCGCGGTCCTTGGTCAGGCGGAACCCGGCGTCGACCAGCAGCGCACGGGCCCGGGGGTAGGCCGCGGAGGGGTCCCCCACGGCCACGATCACGTGCTCCACGCCGGAGACCTCCCAGCGGGCGAGCTCGCGGCCGGGCAGCCTCGGCCAGGCGGCCGACCGCGTGGGCGCCGGGGAGGGGGCCGCCGGCCCGGCCGCGGTGCACCCGCTCAGCAGCAGGACCGCGAGCAGCGCCGCCCCGCCGCCGACCCGCCCCGCCACGCGGGCGGACGCTAGCAGCCCCCGCATCCGGGGGCCACGGCCGTGTTGTGTCACGGATTGCTAACGATGGCCGTCCGGTTCCGATCCTGGAAACACGCTCGGAACACGGACTCAATACGGTCTTCCCCACCGTGCCCCCGATGGGGCGTCTGCCTGCACCACGACAGAAAGCAAGGATCCGAATGCCTGGATACCGCAGCACGGGCCGCCGCCTGGCCGCCCTCGCGATGGGCGCCACGGCCGCCGTCGCACTCGCCGCCTGCTCCTCCGGCGGCGGCACGAGCCCGTCCGCCTCGACCGGGGCGTCCTCGTCCTCCTCGGCCTCCGCCTCCGCGGTGTCCGTCAAGGCCGTGCCGAAGTGCGAGTCGGGCGCCGACGAGACCACCCAGCTGAAGCTGGGCGCCTTCATCCCCCTCACCGGCGGGCTCGCCTTCCTCGGCCCGGCGGCCGTCGGCGGCGTCGACCTGGCGCTGAACGACATCAACGAGGCCGGTGGCGTGCTGGGCAAGGACGCCTGCGTCAACCTGGTCGACTCCAGCGAGACCTCGCAGGCGGCGCTGTCCGTCGCGAACATCAAGAAGCAGCTGCAGTCGAAGGTCTCCGCGATCGTCGGCCCCGAGTCCTCGGGCGTCACCTACAACGTGCTGCCGACCGTGAACGGCGCGAAGACCGTGCTGTTCTCCCCGGCGGCCACGGACGACGGCCTCACCGGCGTCTCGCCCTACTTCTTCCGCAACCCGGCCCCGAACAGCTTCGAGGCCTCCGCGCTCGGCAGCCAGATCGTCGCCGACGGCCGCACCAAGGTCGCCTTCCTCACCTTCAACGACCCGTACGGCACCAACCTCCGCGACGGCATGGAGTCGGTGATCAAGGACTCCGGCTCCGCCGAGGTCGTCTACGGCGCCAAGGGCAAGAACCAGGAGTTCCCCTCCACGGAGACGAACTTCGGCTCCGACGTGTCGGCGGCGCTCGCCACCAAGCCGGACGCGATCGTGATCATCGCGTTCGACCAGACGAAGCAGATCATCCCCGCGCTGGTCTCGGCCGGCTGGAAGATGGGCAACTCCTACTTCGTCGACGGCAACCTGAACGACTACTCCGCCGACCTGCCCGAGGGCACGCTGACCGGCGTGAAGGGCGCGACGCAGGGCGTCAACCCCTCGCCGGAGCTGCGCGCCAAGCTGGCCGCGGCCTACAAGGCGAACGGCGGCAGCAGCGAGCCGACCGCCTACGGCTACGGCGCCGAGGCGTACGACGCCTCCACCCTCATCGCCCTCGCGGCGGAGAAGGGCAAGTCGGCGGCGTCCGAGGACATCCGCAAGAACCTGCCCGCCGTCTCCGGCACCACGGGCGGCGAGATCTGCAAGTCGTTCAGCGCCTGCAAGCAGCTGCTCGACGACGGCAAGGAGATCCAGTACCAGGGCTACGCCGGCACCGGTCCCTTCAACTCCAAGCGCGACATCTCGAGCGGGTACATCTCGATCTACCAGTACGAGGGCAACGCGCCGTCGAAGTTCCTGACCTCCACCAAGGAGTCCGACTAGTCCCTGCACGACAGTCCGGAGGCCCGGTCGCGCGATCCGCGACCGGGCCTCCGGCCCGCCGCCCCACGGAAAGGCCGGATCATCCGCCCGATCACACGCCCCGTCCTCATGCTGGTCGCCGCCCTCGGCGTCCTCTCGGGACTGCTCCTCCCCGCGCTGCCCGCCCAGGCGAGCAGCAGCCCGACACCCTCCGCCTCCTCCTCCGCCGCCGCGGGGGACTCGAGCGCGATCCGCGCCACAGCGACGTGCGCGCAGACCGACACCACCGCGTGCGTCGCCGGCACCCTGCGCGACGCCGACACCAACCCCGTGCGGGGCGCGACCGTCACGCTCGCCGCGGGCGGCACGCCGGTCGCGACGAAGACCAGCGCCGAGGGCACCTTCAGCTTCACCGTGACGGCCGCCGGCCGCTACACGCTCTCGCTCGACGAGTCGACGCTGCCCGAGGGCCTCACCCCCGGCAACGGCACCGAGCGGACCATCACCGCGCGCCTGGGCGCGCTGAGCCCGGCCGGCTTCGCGCTGGAGGGCGCCCAGCAGGGCGGCGAGACCGACCCCGAGGCCACTCCGCAGGGCGACACCAGCGCGTTCGGCCGGTTCTGGAACCAGGTCTCCCTGGGCCTGCTGCTGGGCCTGCTGCTCGCCCTCGGCGCGATCGGCCTGTCGCTGGTCTACGGCACGACGGGGCTCAGCAACTTCGCCCACGCGGAGCAGGTGACCCTGGGCGGCTTCCTCGGCTACGTCTTCGCGGTGCAACTGGGCGTGCCGTTCGTGCTCGCGGGCGTCATCGTCATCGTGCTCTGCGCCCTGACCGGCACCGTGCAGGACCGCCTGATCTGGCAGCCGCTGCGGCGCCGGGGCCTCGGCCTCACGCAGCTGATGGTCGTGACGATCGGCCTGCAGCTGGCACTGCAGTACGTGTACCAGTTCATCTTCGGCGGCGGCGTGCGGCCCGTGTCGCGCACCATCCAGGCCAACACCGGCCCGCTGAACATCACGCCCAACGCCTACATCGCCATGGCCATCTCGGTCGTGGTGCTGATCGGCGTCGGACTGCTGCTGCAGCGCACGCGGATCGGCCGCGCGACGCGCGCGGTCGCGGACAACCGGCCGCTGGCCGCGGCCTCCGGCATCGACGTGGACCGCATCATCCGGCTGGTCTGGACGATCGCGGCGGGCCTGGCCGGCCTCGCGGGCCTGCTCTACGCCCTGGTCTACGGCGGCATCGCCTGGAACACCGGGGCCGAGCTGCTGCTGCTGCTCTTCCCCGCGGTGACCCTCGGCGGGTTCGGCACGGCGTTCGGCGCCCTGGTCGGCTCGCTCGTGATCGGGCTCGTCACCCAGCTGTCGAGCCTCGTGCTCACCGCGCAGCTGCGCTACGCCTCCGCCCTGCTCATCCTGATCGTGGTGCTGATCTTCCGGCCGCAGGGCATCCTGGGCCGCCGATCGCGCGTCGGCTGAACGCAAAGGACCGACATGGACTTCCTCGCGACCCTGTTCACCGACTTCGGTGCGCAGATCCTCTCCACGGTGACCGCCGCCTTCGCCATCGCGGCGATCGGCCTGAACCTGCACTTCGGCTACACCGGCCTGCTCAACATCGGCCAGGCCGGCTTCATGCTGCTCGGCGCCTACGGCTTCGCCATCACGATCCGCTTCGGCGGGCCGTTCTGGCTGGGCGTGCTGGTGGCGATCGTCGCGGCGGTGATCTTCGCCCTGATCCTCGGCTTGCCGACTCTGAAGCTGCGCGGCTACTACCTGGCGATCGTCACGATCGCCGCGGCGGAGATCCTGCGCATCGTCGGCGGCAACCAGTCGCTCGGCCCGGTGACCGGCGGCGTCGCCGGCATCGGCAACCAGGTGTACAGCCCGGCCTTCACCGCGCTGTCCCCGTTCCCGCAGGACGGCTCCTTCTCCCTCGGCCCTTACACGTACCCGCTGACGGTCGGCGACAGCTGGTACCTGCGGATCGTGTCCTGGATCGTGCTGGCGCTCGTCGCCGTGCTCGTGCTGCTGCTGATGCGCAGCCCCTGGGGTCGCACCATCCGCGGCATCCGCGAGGACGAGGACGCCGTGCGCAGCCTCGGCAAGAACGTGTACCTCTACAAGATGCAGGCCCTGATCCTGGGCGGCGTGATCGGTGCTCTGGGGGGCATGCTGTTCGTGCTCGGCACCTCCGTGCAGCCCGACTCGCTGGGCCGCAGCACCACCTTCCTGCTGTACACGATCGTGCTGCTGGGCGGTGCGGCCACCGTGTTCGGCCCGGTGCTCGGGGCGGTGCTGTACTTCATGGTGATCATCGGGCTGCAGGACGTGGTCGGGCAGTTCGTGCCGCCGGAGATCATGTCCCAGCAGCAGGTGCCCCAGTTCGGCTACATCGTGGTCGGCATCGGCCTCATGCTGCTGGTGATCTTCCGGCCGCAGGGGATCCTGGGCAACAAGAAGGAGCTGAGCTTCGGTGACTGATGCGAAGGTGAGCGGCACCGCCGTCCGCGCGGACGACGACTACCCCTGGGACCGCACCGCGCTGCGCTCCGAGCTGGCGACGGTCTCGCAGGAGCCGGGCGCGACGAAGCCGCAGCCGATCCTGGCCGTGGACAACGTGGTGCGCAGCTTCGGCGGCGTCACCGCGGTCGACGTGGCGCACCTGGAGGTGCAGCGGGGCGCGATCACCGCCCTGATCGGACCGAACGGCGCCGGCAAGACGACCTTCTTCAACCTGATCACCGGGTTCGACAAGCCGTCGTCGGCGAAGCCGCGGTTCGGCGGGGGGAACGGCCCGTTCGCGACCTGGCGGTTCCAGGGGCGCAGCCTCGGCGCGACCAGCGCCTTCCGGGTGGCGCAGACCGGCATGGTCCGCACCTTCCAGCTGACGAAGGCGCTGTCGGCCATGACCGTGATGGACAACATGCTGCTCGGCGCGAAGGACCAGCCGGGGGAGCACATCCTCACGGCCCTGTTCCGGCCCCGCTGGAAGAAGCGCGAGGCGGAGATCCGGGCGAAGGCCGAGGAGCTGCTGGTCCGCTTCAAGCTGGACGCGAAGAAGGACGACTACGCCGGCAGCCTCTCCGGCGGCCAGCGCAAGCTGCTGGAGATGGCCAGGGCGCTGATGAGCGACCCGGCGATGATCATGCTCGACGAGCCGATGGCCGGGGTGAACCCGGCGCTGACGCAGTCGCTGCTGGGCCACATCCAGGACCTGCGCGACCGCGGCACCACGGTGCTGTTCGTCGAGCACGACATGCACATGGTGCGGCACATCTCCGACTGGGTCGTCGTGATGGCGGAGGGGAAGATCGTCGCCGAGGGCCCGCCCGACACGGTGATGCAGCACCAGGCCGTGGTCGACGCCTACCTGGGCTCGCACCACGACCAGGACCTGGGCGACGACAGCGTGCTCGACGAGGACTTCGAGCAGGCCAAGGCGCAGGAGGACGCGGAGCGCGGCGAGCGGACCGCGGCCGAGCCGGACGGGGAGAAGGCCTGATGGTCGAGTACACGGGCACCGGTGCGCCGGTCGTCGACGCGCAGCACCTCGACGCGGGCTACCTGCCGGGCATCAACATCCTGAACGACTGCAGCCTGCAGGCGTACCCCGGCGAGCTGATCGGCATCATCGGCCCGAACGGCGCCGGCAAGTCGACGCTGCTGAAGTCGCTGTTCGGCCTGGTGCCGATCCGCGGCGGCTCCGTGACGCTGAACGGCGAGGACATCACCAACCAGAAGGCCAACAAGCTGGTGCAGGCGGGCGTCGGCTTCGTGCCGCAGTCCGACAACGTGTTCCCCTCCCTCACCATCGAGGAGAACCTGCAGATGGGCCTGTTCCTGCGCCCGGCCAAGCTGGCCGAGCGGCTGGAGGCGATCTACGACCTGTTCCCGGTGCTGCAGCAGCGCCGCGCGCAGCGCGCCGGCGGGCTGTCGGGCGGCGAGCGCCAGTCGGTGGCGATGGCGCGCGCGCTCATGATGGAGCCCTCGGTGCTGCTGCTGGACGAGCCCTCCGCGGGCCTGTCGCCCGTGCGGCAGGACGAGACCTTCATCCGCACGCGCAAGATCAACCGCACGGGCGTGACCGTGATCATGGTCGAGCAGAACGCGCGCCGCTGCCTGCAGATCTGCGACCGCGGCTACGTGCTGGACCAGGGCCGCAACAGCTACACCGGCACCGGCCGCGAGCTGGCCGACGACCCCAAGGTGATCGAGCTGTACCTGGGCACGCTGGCGAAGGACGTCGAGGAGCTGACGGACGGTCCGCTGCCCGCCTGATCCGGGGTCGGTGCCCGGGGGCGTCGGTCGGAGGACCGCGCACCGGGCGGAGGACGGATCCGAGGATCTCGTCCTCCGCCCGTGGCCCGGGCCTCCGACCGAGCAGGCGACGGGCGACTGCGCTTCTTCCTCGTAGCATCGGAGGCGCCGGGAATCCTCCGCGGCGCGCACGAGTTGGGGGCATGCATGGCTGACGATCCGTTCGGACTGCTGGGGCTCACCTACGACGACGTGATGCTGCTGCCGGGGCACACCGACGTGATCCCGAGCGAGGCGGACACCTCGACCTCCCTGACGCGGCGCATCCGGCTGGCGGCGCCCGTGCTGTCGGCGGCGATGGACACGGTGACCGAGGCGCGCATGGCCGTCGCCATGGCCCGCCAGGGCGGCATCGGCGTGATCCACCGCAACCTGTCGATCAAGGACCAGGCCGAGCAGGTCGACCGGGTGAAGCGCAGCGAGTCGGGGATGATCACCCACCCGGTCACCACGACCCCGGACGCCACGGTGGCCGAGGTCGACGCGCTGTGCGCCCGCTACCGCGTCAGCGGCCTGCCCGTGGTGGACGGGGACGGCGTGCTGGTCGGCATCGTCACCAACCGCGACATCCGCTTCGTCTCGCCCTTCGAGAAGGGCTCGACGCGGGTCGCCGACGTGATGACGAAGCAGCCCCTGGTCACCGCGAAGGAGGGCGTCGACCCCGACGACGCGATCGGCCTGCTCGCGCAGCACCGCATCGAGAAGCTGCCGCTGGTCGACGACGCGGGCCGGCTCACCGGACTGATCACGGTGAAGGACTTCGAGAAGAGCGAGAAGTACCCCTCGGCCACGAAGGACGACGCGGGCCGGCTGCGGGTGGCCGCTGCCGTCGGCTTCTTCGGCGACGCGTGGGACCGCGCGATGACGCTGGTCGACGCGGGCGTCGACGTGCTGGTCGTCGACACCGCGAACGGCGACAGCCGGGGCGTGCTGGAGATCGTCGCCCGGTTGAAGGCCGAGCCCCGCGCCGCCCACGTGGACGTGATCGGCGGCAACGTCGCCACGCGCTCGGGGGCGCAGGCGCTGATCGACGCCGGGGTCGACGCGGTGAAGGTCGGGGTCGGACCGGGCTCGATCTGCACCACCCGCGTGGTCGCGGGCGTCGGGGTGCCGCAGGTGACGGCGGTGTACGAGGCCTCGCTGGCGGCCCGTCCGGCGGGCGTGCCGCTGATCGCCGACGGCGGCCTGCAGTACTCCGGCGACATCGCCAAGGCCCTGGTCGCGGGCGCCGACTCCGTGATGCTCGGCTCGCTGCTGGCCGGCACGACGGAGAGCCCCGGCGACCTGATCTACGTGAACGGCAAGCAGTTCAAGACCTACCGCGGCATGGGGTCGCTGGGCGCGCTGCAGACGCGCGGCACGAAGACCAGCTACAGCCGCGACCGGTACTTCCAGGCGGACGTGCCGAGCGACGAGCAGCTGATCGCCGAGGGCATCGAGGGCCAGGTGCCCTACCGCGGCCCGGTCGGCAGCGTCGTCTACCAGCTGCTCGGGGGCCTGCGGCAGTCGATGTTCTACGTGGGCGGCCGCACGATCCCCGAGCTGAAGGAGCGCGGGCGCTTCGTGCGCATCACGGCCGCGGGTCTCAAGGAGTCGCACCCGCACGACGTGCAGATGGTCGTGGAGGCGCCCAACTACCGCCGCTGAGGCTCCTCCCCGGCTGCGCGGGGGACGATCGGCGGATGGATCGATCGAGCCGCCGGAGGCCGCCGTGCCCGAACCGCTGACCGAGCAGGACCTGATCGGGGACGGCTGGCTGCCGCCGCGCGCCCGCTTCGACACCGACGCGCCGCTGGTCTCCCTGAACGGGGAGTGGGCGTTCCGCGGTTCGCCGTCGCCCGACGCCGCGCCGGACGACGTCGCCGACCCGGACCTCGACGACCGCGCCTGGTCGCGCGTCCCGGTGCCCTCCAGCCTGCCGATGCAGGGCCACGGGCTGCCGGCCTACACGAACACGCGCTTCCCGTTCCCGGTCGACCCGCCGCACGTGCCCGACGAGAACCCGGTCGGCGACCACCGCCTGGCGTTCGAGTGGGAGGGCGACGACCGGGCGGTCCTGCGGTTCGACGGGATCGACGCCGCCGCCGAGGTGTGGCTGAACGGCGTGCGGCTCGGCAGCACGGCCGGCAGCCGGCTGGTCCACGAGTTCGACGTCGCCGGCGTGCTGCGGACGGGGTCGAACCTGCTGGCGGTGCGCGTGCTGCAATGGGCGCCGACCAGCTACCTGGAGGACCAGGACATGTGGTGGCTGCCCGGCGTCTTCCGGGACGTGTCGCTGCAGGCGGCGCCCGCAGGAGGCCTCCAGGACGTCGTGGTGCGGACCGGCTGGGCGGACGGGGTCGGCGTGCTGCACGTCGACGCCGAGACGCGGGACGGGGCGACCGCGGTCGTCGACGTGCCCGCCCTGGGCCTGACCGGCCTGGCGGTCGGCCGCGAGCACCGGCTGGAGGGCGTGCCCGCCTGGACGGCCGAGACGCCGCGCCTCGTGGACGTCGTCGTGCGCACGGCCGCCGAGCGGGCCGTGGTGCGGGCGGGCTTCCGCTCGATCGCGATCGAGGACGCGCAGCTGGAGGTCAACGGACGCCGCCTGCGCTTCCGGGGCGTGAACCGGCACGAGCACCACCCCGACCTCGGCCGCGTGGTCCCGCGGGAGACCCTGCTCGAGGAGCTGCGGCTGATGAAGCGGCACGGCGTGAACGCGATCCGCACCTCCCACTACCCGCCCCACCCGGACCTGCCCGGCCTCGCGGACGAGATGGGGTTCTGGCTGATCGACGAGTGCGACCTGGAGACGCACGGCTTCGTCCACGTCGACTGGCGCGGCAACCCCAGCGACGACGCGGCGTGGGAGGCGGCCTACCTGGACCGCATGCGCCGCACCGTCGCCCGCGACCGCAACCACCCCAGCGTGATCATGTGGTCGCTCGGCAACGAGGCGGGCACCGGCCGCAACCTGGAGGCGGCGGCCCGCCTGTCGAAGCGCCTCGACCCCGAGCGGCCGGTGCACTACGAGGGCGACTGGTCGAGCACCTACGTGGACGTCTACTCGCGCATGTACGCCCACCAGGACGAGGTCGACGCGATCGGGCGGCAGGCGGAGGAGCCGCTGCCGGACGCGGCCGCCGACGCCCACCGGCGCGGCCTGCCGTTCCTGCTGTGCGAGTACGTGCACGCGATGGGCAACGGCCCGGGCGGCATCAGCGAGTACGAGGCCGCCTTCCGCCGGTACCCGCGCACCCAGGGCGGGTTCGTGTGGGAGTGGCTGGAGCACGGCATCCGCCGGACGGCCCCCGACGGCCGCGAGTTCTTCGCCTACGGCGGCGACTTCGGCGAGGAGCTGCACGACGGGAACTTCGTGGCCGACGGCCTCGTGGACGCCGACCGCCGTCCGCGGCCCGGGCTGCTCGACTGGGCGCGGGCGGTCGCCCCGGTGGTCCTCGAGGTGACGGAGGACCGCAGCGGCGTGCTCGTGAGCAACGGGAACGACTTCGCCGGGCTGGAGGGCCTGGAGCTGCGCTGGAGCCTCGGCGCGGCGTTCGAGGGCGGCGGGGCGATCCCGCTGCCCGAGGTGCCCGCCGGCTCCAGCGCCGTGGTGGCGCTGCCGGCGCAGGCGGCCGAGGGGCTGCTGACCGTCTCCGCGGTGCTGACCGAGGCGGTCGACTGGGCGCCGGCCGGGCACGAGGTCGCCTGGACGCAGGCGGGCGCCCTGCCCGCACCGGCGGCCGTCGACGCGACCGCGGCGCCGGAGCGGGCCGAGGACGGGTCGGTGCGCATCGGCCCCGCGCGCTTCGACGGCGTCACCGGCCGCCTCCTGTCGGTGGGCGGGGCCTCGGTGCCCGGGTTCGGCGTCGCGCTGTGGCGCGCGCCGACCGACAACGACCGCGGCGAGGGCACGGACCGGCCGGGGCTGCCGAGCGACGCCGAGGCCTGGAAGCAGTCGGGCCTCCACCGCCTGCGCACGCGCACGGCGTCCGTGGAGGTGCTGGCGGACGGCCTCGAGGTGATCGAGCGCGTGGGCGCGGCGGGCCACGACGGGCTCGTCGAGGTGCGCTCGCGATGGACCTCCGACGGCGACGCGGTGCGGCTCGACGTGGAGGCGGCGCCGCTCGGCGTGTGGCCCTCCGGCTGGGCGCGCTTCGGGCTCGAGGCGCTGCTGCCGTGGTCGCCGACCGCGGTCTCGTGGTCGGGCCTCGGGCCGGGGCAGCGGTACCCCGACACCGGGCAGGCGCAGCGGCTGGGCGACTGGCGGGTGGAGGGCGCCGCCGGCATGCACACCGACTACGTCAAGCCGCAGGAGAACGGGTCGCGCGCGGGCGTGACGAGCATGACGCTCGCGGGTCCGGGCGGCGGCCTGGTCGTCGAGGGCGACGCGCTGAGCATCACGGTGAGCCCGTGGACCTCCGCCGAGCTCGACGCCGCCGCGCACCCGGTCGACCTGCCACCGGCGGGGGACCGGTGCCGGCTGGTGGTCGACCTGGCGGAGCACGGCATCGGCACCGCATCGTGCGGCCCCGGCGTGCTGCCGCAGCACCGCCTGGAGGCCCGTCCGGTGTCCGGGACGGTGGTGCTGCGCCCCGCGGCGGGCTGATCAGCCGACCGCGACGCCGGCGGGGGAGGTGAGCTCGTCGGCCAGGTGCAGCAGCTGGGCGACCGCGTCGGTCTGGGCGATCGCGGCGCCCAGGCGGGCGGCCGCCCGGCGGTGGCGGCCCGCGCCGTCCAGCACCTCCAGCACCGCGCGCCGGATCTGGTGGGCCTGCGGACGTCGCGACCTGAGGTCGACGCCCGCGCCGCTCCAGGCCACGCGGGCGTCGACCTCCGCGCGGTCCTCCGTGGTGCCCGAGACCACCAGGGGCACGCCCCAGCGCAGCGCGTGGTGCACGGCGCCGAAGCCGCCGTTCGTCACCATCACGGCGGACGAGGCCAGCAGGTGGTCGTAGGGCATGAAGCGCTCCACCCGCGCGTTGCGGGGCAGCGCGCCGCCGAACGCCGCCTCCACGGTGGCCGGGGTCGGGCCGCCGGTGGTCGCCACGACCAGCAGGTCGTCGCGGTCCGCCAGCGCCCGCAGGGTCGGTGCGATCAGCTCGGTGGGGTCGTCGTTCGCGTAGGTGCCCTGGCTCACGTGCACGATGCGCCGCGGGTCCGCGTAGTCCCACCAGGCGGGCAGCGGGAAGCCCTGCGGCGGCGGCAGCGGGCCGACGAAGCGCACCTTGGGCGACAGCGAGCGCCGCGGGTACTCGAACTCGGGCACGGAGGTCTGGGCGTAGGCGTCGGTCAGGAGCGGCAGCTCGAACAGCGGCCCGGTCACCCGCTCGCCGGTGAGCCGCAGCACCTCCTGCTGGAACCCGGCGCCCACCCGGCGGAGCGCCAGCACGTGGGCCGCGGCGCCCAGGGCGCGGTTGCGCACGGCGTTCAGCGGGCCCTCGATCGGCGCGAGTCCCGAGCCGTAGGGCGCGGCGTCCGGGCTCGGGAACGGCAGGGGGAACAGACCGACGGTCAGCACGGCGGGGCGCTGCGCGCGCGGCAGCAGCGCGACCGCCGCGGCGCCGACGAAGAGCGGCTCCGTGACGACGAGGTCCAGCCGCAGCTCCTCGTGCAGCGCCAGCACCGCTCGGTAGTCGGCCTCGACGGTGTCGAGGAACAGGGCGTGCAGCACCCGGCCGATCTCCTGCACGCCGCTGCGGGGCCGCTCGGCCGACAGGCGCGAGGTCGGCAGCTCGGCGTCGTAGGGCAGGCGCACGAACACGGCGCCGGCGGCCTCGATGCGCTCGCGGTGCGCCTCCCCGCCCAGGAACCACACCGCGTCGCCGCGGTCCGCCATGGCGCGCGCCAGCCGCAGCAGCGGCAGCACGAAGCCGTCCTGTCGAGCGCTCGTGAACAGGACGCGGCGCACCCTCCCACCCTGGCAGCCGCCCTTCTTCGCGCCCGATCGGCTCGCCGGACGCCCCCGGCGGCCCCGGGAGGGGCTCCGGGCCCGTCGATAGGCTGTCGCCCCGTGAGCCAGGACTTCGAGATCGGCCGCGGCAAGCGGGCCCGGCGCGTCTACGCGTTCGACGACGTCGCGGTCGTGCCGTCCCGGCGCACGCGCGACCCCGAGGACGTGTCGACGGCGTGGTCGATCGACGCCTACCGGTTCGACGTGCCCTTCCTGGCGGCGCCGATGGACTCGGTGACCTCGCCGGCCACCGCGATCGCCTTCGGCCGGCTGGGCGGGCTGGGGGTGCTGGGCCTCGAGGGCCTGTGGACCCGCTACGACGACCCCGAGCCGCTGCTCGCCGAGATCCGCGGGCTGGACGAGGACCGCGCGACCGCGCGGATGCAGGAGATCTACCGGCAGCCGATCCGCGCCGACCTGATCACCGCCCGCGTCGCGGAGATCCGTGCGGCGGGCGTGCCCGTCGCGGCCGCCCTGTCGCCGCAGCGGACGCAGGAGTTCTCCCGCACCCTGGTCGACGCCGGCGTGGACCTCTTCGTGATCCGCGGTACCACCGTGTCGGCCGAGCACGTCTCGAAGCAGAGCGAGCCGCTCGACCTGCGCCGCTTCATCTACGAGCTGGACGTGCCGGTGATCGTGGGCGGCGCCGCCACCTACACGGCGGCGATGCACCTGATGCGCACCGGCGCGGCCGGCGTGCTGGTCGGGTTCGGCGGCGGCGCCGCCACCACCACCCGCACCAGCCTCGGCATCCACGCGCCCATGGCCACGGCCGTCGCCGACGTGGCGGGCGCGCGCCGCGACTACCTGGACGAGTCGGGCGGCCGCTACGTGCACGTGATCGCGGACGGCGGCCTCGGCAACTCCGGCGACATCGTGAAGGCGATCGCGGTGGGCGCGGACGCCGTGATGCTCGGCACCACGCTCGCCCGCGCCGAGGAGGCCCCCGGCGGGGGCTGGCACTGGGGCCTCGAGGCGCACCACGAGCAGCTGCCCCGGGGCCGCCGCGTCTGGGTCGGCACCCGCGGGCCGCTGGAGGAGGTGCTCTACGGGCCGGCGCACGTGCCGGACGGCACGGTCAACCTGGCGGGTGCGCTGCGCCGCTCCATGGCCACCACCGGCTACTCGGACGTCAAGGAGTTCCAGCGGGTCGAGGTGGTCGTCGCGCCGTCGTTCGGCCGCTGAACATCCGTGCAGATCCGCCGCCTCGAAGCGGACCCTCCGATGGTCGCGCCTACGCTGAACGCGGCTCGAGGAGGCTGAAGACGATGGCGACGACGACCGCTCCCACCAGTTCCACCACGGCGGGCGACCTGGGTCCTGCCCAGCGCGCCGCGGCGATCGAGGCGATGAAGACGCGCGAGTTCGACGTGCTCGTCGTCGGCGGCGGCATCGTCGGCACGGGGGCGGCGCTCGACGCCGTGACCCGGGGCCTGTCGGTCGCCATGGTCGAGGCGTGGGACTGGTCGTCCGGCACCTCCAGCCGCTCGTCCAAGCTGGTGCACGGCGGCATCCGGTACCTCGAGCAGCTGAACTTCTCGCTGGTCCGCGAGGCGCTCATCGAGCGCGGCCTGCTGCTGCAGCGCATCGCCCCCCACCTGGTCAAGCCGGTGAAGTTCCTGTTCCCGCTGACCCACCGGGTGTGGGAGCGCGCCTACATCGGCGCCGGCATGCTGATGTACGACGTCTTCAGCTACACGGGCGGTCGTCCTCCCGGCGTGCCCCACCACCGCCACCTGAGCCGTCGTCAGCTGTACCGCGCCATCCCGTCCCTGAAGAAGGGCGCGATGGTCGGCGGCATGACCTACTACGACGCGCAGGTCGACGACGCGCGCTACGGCGCCATGGTCGCCCGCACGGCCGCCCGCTACGGCGCGGAGGTGGCGACGCGGGTGCGCGTCGAGGGCTTCGTCAAGGTGGGGGAGCGGGTCGTCGGCGTCGACGCCCACGACCTGGAGACCGGCGAGCGGTTCCAGATCAAGGCGAAGCAGGTCGTGAACGCCACGGGCGTGTGGACCGACGACACTCAGAAGATGACGGCCGAGCGCGGCCAGTTCCACGTGCGCGCCAGCAAGGGCGTGCACCTGGTCGTCCCGCGCGACCGCATCCAGTCGACCATGGGCATGATCCTGCGCACCGAGAAGAGCGTGCTCTTCGTGATCCCGTGGGGCCGTCACTGGCTGGTGGGCACCACGGACACCGACTACGCGTTGAACAAGGCGCACCCCGCCGCGACGGCGGCGGACATCGACTACATCCTCGACCACGTGAACGAGGTGCTGGCCCGCCCGCTGACCCGTGAGGACGTCGAGGGCGTCTACGCGGGCCTCCGGCCCCTCCTGGCCGGGGAGAGCGAGCAGACCAGCCAGCTGTCGCGCGAGCACATCGTCACGCACAGCGTGCCGGGCCTGGTGGTCATCGCGGGCGGCAAGTGGACCACCTACCGAGTCATGGGCAAGGACGCGATCGACGCCGCGGCCTCCGCGCTCGACGGCCGCATCCCCGAGTCGGTGACCGAGGACATCGCGCTGGTGGGCGGCGAGGGGTACCACGCGGCCTGGAACCAGCGCTCCGCGACGGCGGCCCGCACGGGCCTGCACCGCGCCCGCATCGAGCACCTGCTGAACCGATTCGGCACGCTGGCCGACGACGTGCTGGCCCTGATCGCCGAGCGGCCCGAGCTGGCCGCGCCGGTGCCCGGCGCCGACGACTACCTGCAGGCCGAGATCGTCTACGCCGCGGCGAACGAGGGCGCCCTGCACCTGGACGACGTGCTGGCCCGCCGCACCCGCATCTCCATCGAGGCGTGGGACCGCGGCGTGTCCGCGGCGCCCGTCGCCGCCCGCCTGATGGCGGAGGTGCTGGGCTGGGACGAGGCCCACGAGCGGCTCGAGGTCGAGACCTACCTGGAGCGGGTGCGCGCCGAGCGCGCCAGCCAGGAGATGCCGGACGACGAGTCCGCCGACCGCGTGCGGCTGGAGGCCCCGGAGATCGTGCGGGCCGTGTGACGGAGGCCCCCGCCGCACCGCGGACCCTGCTGCGCGAGTACTTCACCGCCCGATCGCTCGGGCTGCTCGCGCTGTTCCTGGTGCTCGCGGGGATCTTCGCGGGGCTGATGCAGTGGCAGATCTCCCGCGCCGTCGAGGCGGGCACGGTCGTCGACCGTCCGACCGAGACCGTCGTGCCGCTGTCGCGGGTGGCGACGCCCGGCCGGCAGCAGACCGACGCGTCCGTGGGCCAGTCGGTGCGCGCCACGGGGCGGCTGCTGCCGCAGGACGTGTTCATCGCCGGGGACCGGCTGAACCGCGGCCAGCGGGGCTGGTGGGTCGTCGGCCACGCCGTGCTGGACGACCCGGCCGGCGCGCAGCTGGTGGTCGGCCTGGGCTGGGCCCCCACGCGCGAGGCCGCGGAGGCCGCCGCGACGACCGCCCGCGCGCAGCCGGCGACCGACCGGGAGCTGGTCGGGCGCTACGTCGACAGCGACGGGGCCGAGCCGACCGTCTCCGGCGATCCCGACGCGCTGGTCGGGGTGTCCTCCGCCCGGCTGGTCAACCTGTGGACCGCGGGCGGGGACGGCCCGGTCTACGAGGGGCTGATGACGCTGCGCGAGCCGACCGCCGGGCTCTCCGCGATCTACTCGCCGCGTCCCGGCGAGGAGGTCGAGCTGAACCTGCTGAACCTGCTCTACGCGGTGGAGTGGGCGGTCTTCGCGGTGTTCGCGCTGTACGTCTGGTACCGCCTGGTGCGCGATCGCTGGGAGGCCGCCCAGCAGGCCGACGACGAGGACGCCGAGGCCGGGGCGGAGCCGGTGCGGACGTAGCATCGGGGCCGTGCCGCCACGTCCCCTGCGGGTGCCGCCCACCCGCGACTTCCCCACGATCCGCCGCAGCCTGACCTTCTACAAGGTCTTCGCCTACGCCACGGGCACGTTCCTGCTGCTCGTCTGCGTCGAGGTCGTGCTGCGCTACGTGCTGGGCGTCGAGGTGCTGGTCGGGGGGCCGCTCGGGCCGGTCGCGTTCGTCAGCCCCGCGCAGGCGGACCGGGTCGGCGGGTTCAACGTCGGCATCGCGGTGCTGATCACCCACGGGTACCTGTTCATCGCCTACCTGATCGCCGACTTCGTGCTGATCACGGTGATGCGCTACCCGATCACCCGGTTCCTGTTCATCGCCGCCGGCGGGGTCGTGCCGCTGCTGTCCTTCGTGATGGAGCGGAAGGTGCACGGCGAGGTCGCCGGCTACCTGGCCGAGCGCGAGGCGATGGTCCGCGCCGCCGCCTGACCCGCGTCCGCGGTCGCTGCGCGCATCCGCGGTCGGTCCACGGTCCGCAGGCGCACGCGGGAACCGCGGACCCGGCCGGCGGACGGTCAGCGGGCCAGCGCGACGTGCCTCGCCGCGGCGCGGTTCGCGGCTGCAGCCGCGTCGAGGGCGTCGTCGCCGAGGGCGAGGCGCGCCAGGAACACCCCGACGTGCACGTCGCCCGCGCCGTTCGTGTCGACCGCGGTGACGACCGGAGCGGGCAGGTGCACCGGGTCGCCGCCGCGCACCGCCAGCAGGCAGCCTCCCGCGCCGAGCCGCACCACCGCGCCCCGCCGGACGGTCGCGGCCAGCAGCCGGGCGCCAGCGGCCGGATCACCGAGCCCGGTCGCCGCGCGCGCCTCGGCGGCGTTCCCGCTCCACCAGTCGAGGCGGGCGGTCAGCCGGGCCAGCGGCTCCGCGGGCGCGTCCGCGCCGAAGGGGCCGGGGTCGAGCAGCACGACCACGTCGTCCGGCAGGGCGGCGACCGCGTCGACCACCGCGACGGCGCGCCCGGGCGCGACCAGGCCGTAGCCGTGCACGTGCAGGTGGTCGCCGCCGCGCAGCCCCGCCCGGTCGAGCAGCGGCTCCGCCGACTCGGCCCCGGGCACGGTCGCGAACGTGCGCTCGCCGTCCGGCTCCACCAGCACCAGCACGTGCCCGGTGTCGCGGTCCGGGACGGGCGGCAGGACGGCGACGCCGCTCCGCCGCGCCAGCTCCGCCCGCACCAGGTCCCCGAGCGGGCCGGTGCCGACGCGGCCCGCGTACACGGCCTCGACGCCCTCGCCGGCCGACGCGACGACCGCCCGCAGCCCGCCGCCGCCCACCTCGATGCGGCCGCCGCGAGCGAGCACGTCGCCACCGCGCTCGGGCAGGTGCGGCACGAGCGCGACGACGTCCGCCATCGCGTTGCCGACGGTGATGACGCGGGCGGTCACCGCAGGGCGAGCAGCGCGGCGGCCCGCCGCTCCAGGTCGAGCCCGTTGACCCGCAGCACCGTCTCCACCGCGTCGGGCGGGAAGGCGTCGACCCCGTGCAGCGCCCCCGCCATCGCGCCGGTCATCGCCGCGATCGTGTCGGTGTCGCCGCCGAGCCCCGCCGCGGCGCAGCAGGCCGCCCAGGGGTCGAAGGGGTGCAGCAGCAGCATGGCGAACGCGGCGGGCACGGACTCCTGCGTGGCCAGGCTGGTGCCGATCAGCGCGACCACGCCGTCCGTCGCGCGCTCGACGTCGTCCTGCAGCGCCAGGTCGGCCGCCCACAGCAGGCGCGCCTCGACGTCAGCCCCGGCGGTCCAGCGGCCGCGGGTCGCCCCCTCCCGCGCCGCGTCCATGGCCAGCGACACCGCGGAGGCCGGCGTGCAGCCCTCGACGGCGGCGCTGACGGCCGCGGCCACGGCGGCGGCCCCGGCGATGGCGACGGAGGTGTGGTGGCTGACCAGGCAGGCGGCCTCCACCCGGTCGACGAGCGCCAGCAGGTCGTCCGGCCCCACGGCCACGCCCACGGGCGGCACCCTCATGGCGGCGCCGTTCGTCGTGCCGGTGGCTCCGGCGAACTCGGGCGGGACCCCCTGCCGCACCGCCTGCACGGCCGCGCGGGTGGAGGGGCCCAGCAGGTCGAGCGACCCGCGGGCCCGCATGTCGTCCTCCCACTCGCCGAGGCGCTCGGCCAGCAGGGCCGGGTCGATGCGCCCGCCGCCCTCGATCATCAGGTCGGCCAGCAGCAGCGCCTGCTCGGTGTCGTCGGTGACCCGGCCGGCGGGCATGCCGTGCGCGAGCGGGTGGTGCCGCGGAGCGGGCCGGAAGCCCTGCACGCCGCCGGCGTCCCGGATCTCGTCCCGCGACAGGGTCTGCGTCGGCATGCCGAGCGCGTCGCCGATCGCCAGCCCGGTCAGCGCGCCGAGTGCGCGGTCGTGGCGGTCCACGGCACTACTCAAGCAGGATCCGAGCCGTCGTCGTGACCCGGATCAGCGGCGCGTACAGCGCCATGGCGTCGAGCGCCCGCTGATGGTCCTCGCGCGACAGGCCCGCGCAGGCGTCCGCGGCCACCAGCACCTCGCGGCCGGCGTCCGCCGCGGCCAGCGCCGTGGACAGCACGCAGCAGTCGGTGGAGACGCCCGTGAGCACCAGCCGGTCGGCGCCTGCGGTCGCGCGGGCCAGGCCGTCGCCCCACTTGCCGAACGTCGTGGCGGTGACCACGGGCGCGTCGACCCCGGCGACGTCGTCGGTCAGGTCCCAGATCGGGTCGTCCTCGGGCCGCAGCTGGTCGGGCCACTCGCGGTAGTAGGGCGCCCACGCGCCCTGCGGGTGCTCCGGCGCGACGAACCGGGTCAGCACGGTGCGGCCGGCGAACGCGGGCAGCAGCCGTCGCACGCCCGCGGCGGCGTCCGCGTAGCCGGGCGTCGCCCACGCGCTGCCCGGCTCGGCGAACACCCGCTGCAGGTCGATGACGACCAGGGCGTCGGTCACGCGTCCACCCGGCCGCGCAGCGCGGTGACCGGCAGGGACTCCTGGCGCCGCACCGAGCCGCGCGTCAGCAGCAGCGTGCCGACGAAGCCGAGCAGCAGCGCGAAGAGCACGCCCAGGTTCGCGAAGGCCCAGTCGCCCTCGCGGCCGCCGATCGGGCCGAGCAGGTAGCCCTGCCAGGCGAAGGCGGGCGTGAAGCTGGTGACCAGGCCCCACCCGACCACCGTGCCGACGACCACCAGGGCGACGGCCGACCAGCGCACCGCGCCGTAGCGGCCGCGGGGGTCCAGCAGGTCCGCCTCCGCGTAGGGGCGCCGGCGCAGCACGACGTCCGCGATGAAGACGCCGCACCAGGCGGAGATCGGCACGCCCAGGGTGATCAGGAAGCCCTGGAACGGGCCGACGAAGTCGTTCGCGAAGAAGGCGACGTAGACGGTGCCCAGGATCATGATCACGCCGTCGATGCCGGCGGCGACGTAGCGCGGCACCCGCACGCCCGCCGACAGCAGGGCCAGGCCGCTGGAGTAGATGTTCAGCACGCTGCCGCCGATGAGGCCGAGGATCGAGACCACCGCGAACGGCACCAGGAACCAGGTGGGCAGCAGCGAGGCCAGCGCGCCGATCGGGTCGGCCCCGATCGCCTCGGACAGCTTCGGGGAGGAGGCGGCCAGGAGCAGGCCGTAGACGACCAGGAGGACCGGGGCGACGGCGCCGCCGAAGGTCGTCCAGCCGAACACCGAGGCCCCCCGCGTGCTGCGGGGCAGGTAGCGGGAGTAGTCCGCCGCCGCGTTCACCCAGCCGAGGCCGAACGCCGTCATCACGAAGATCAGCGCCCCGATCACCGCGGTCGGCGCCGCGGCGGGCACGGCCGCGACCGCCTCCAGGTCGACCCGGTTCAGGGTGAGGGCGATGTAGAGCACCGTCAGCACGCCGGTGACCACGGTGATCCACTTCTGCATCCGCATGATCACGTCGAAGCCCACCACGCCCGCGCCGACCGTCAGCAGCGCCACCACGACCAGGGCGACCACCTTCGTGATCGGCCCCAGGTCGAGGCCCAGCTCGGTGAACACGGTCGACGTCGCGAGCACCGCCAGCGAGGTCAGCGCGGTCTCCCACCCGACCAGCAGCACCCAGGAGATCACCGCGGCCAGGCGGTTGCCGTGCACGCCGAACGCCGCGCGGCTCAGCAGCATCGTCGGTGCGGAGCCGCGGCGGCCGGCCAGCGCCACCACGCCGCAGAGCGCGAACGAGATCACCACCCCGATCACGCCGACCAGCGTCGCCTGCAGGAACGAGACGCCGAAGCCCAGGATGAACGAGCCGTAGCTGATGCCGAGCACGGAGACGTTGGCCGCGAACCAGGGCCAGAACAGGTCGCGGGCGCGGCCCTTGCGCTCCGACTCCGCGATGGTGTTCAGGCCGTTGGCCTCGACGCCGGACGGGGCGGGCGGCGCCGCGGTGGGCTGGGTGGCGGTCATGTGAGCAGCTCCTGTCGGGCGGTGGACCGGTAGAGGGCGGGCGGCCGGTGCCGCACGCCGGACTGGAGGGCGCCGGTGCGGGTCACCGTGCCGGTGGCCTCGACGCGGCGCCGGAAGTTCGCGGGATCCAGGCGGCGGCCGAGGATCGCCTCGTGCACCTCCCGCAGCTGGCCCAGCGAGAACTCCTCGGGCAGCAGCGCGTGCGAGATGCGCGTGTACTCCAGCTTCGCCTTCAGCCGCTTCACCGCCCAGCCGACGATCTCGTCGTGGTCGAAGGCCAGGGCGGGCAGGCGTTCGGCCGGGAACCAGGAGACGTTCGGGTCGGCCAGGGTGCGCTCGGCCTCGTCCGTGCGTACCAGCGCCCAGTAGACGATCGACACGACCCGGTCGGCGCCGCCCCGGTCGACCGCCCCGAACGTGTACAGCTGCTCCAGATGCCGGGGGCGGAGGCCCGTCGTGGCGGCCAGGCCCTCGCGGGCGGCCTCGCGCAGCGACTCCTCGGGGCGCAGCGGCCCGCCGGGCAGCGCCCAGCGGCCGAGGTGCGGCTCGCGGACGCGGCGCACCAGCGGCAGGTGCAGGGCGGGGGAGCCGTCCACGTCGCGCAGGCCGAAGATCACGGTGGACACCGCGACCGTCACCGCCTGCTCCGCCATGGGCGCCCTTCCGGTCGATCCGACTCGAACAGCGCGACCCTAGCACTTCGGGTGCGATGGACACGAACCCCGGCGCCGTAGGATCGGGGAAGTGACGAGCAGCGACTCCGCCCACGCCCCCGTCCCGCCGCCCGAGCGACCTCCCGGCGAGGCCCACCCGGTGCTGGTGGTCGACTTCGGCGCGCAGTACGCGCAGCTGATCGCGCGCCGCGTGCGCGAGGCGGGGGTCTACTCCGAGATCGTCCCGCACGCGATCACCGCCGAGGAGGTCGCGGCGCGGCAGCCGGCGGGCATCGTGCTGTCCGGCGGTCCCTCGAGCGTCTACGAGGAGGGGGCCCCGTCGCTGGACCCCGGCGTGCTCGAGCTGGGGGTGCCGGTGCTGGGCATCTGCTACGGCTTCCAGGTGATGG
>JAKONM010000089.1 GCA_022701925.1 Microbacteriaceae bacterium | reverse complement strand
GTCTCCTCGAAGACGTTGCCGGTGCGCACCGGCCGGAACAGCGCGGCGTCCACCCCGTCGTCCGGCGTCACCGGCGCGTCACAGCGGCGTCACGTAGGCAGACGAGATGCCCCCGTCGACCAGGAAGGTCGACGCGGTCACGAACGACGCGTCGTCGGAGGCCAGGAACGCGACCGCCGCGGCCAGCTCCTCGGGCTCGGCGAAGCGCCCGACCGGCACGTGGATCAGGCGCCGCGCCGCGCGCTCCGGGTCCTTGGCGAACAGCTCCTTCAGCAGCGGGGTGTTCACAGGCCCCGGGCACAGCGCATTCACCCGGATCCCCTGCCGGGCGTACTGCACGCCGAGCTCGCGACTGAGGGCCAGCACCCCGCCCTTCGAGGCCGTGTACGAGATCTGGCTGGTCGCGCTGCCGAGCACCGCCACGAAGGACGCCGTGTTGATGATCGACCCGCGGCCCGCCGGGACCATGTGGCGCAGCGCCGCGCGGCAGCACAGGTAGACGCTGGTCAGGTTGACCAGCTGCACGCGGTCCCAGGCGTCCAGCTCGGTCGTCTCGATCGAGTCGTCGTCGGGCGGCGAGATGCCCGCGTTGTTGAAGGCGATGTCGACCGCGCCGTGCGACTCGGCGACGCCGTCGAACAGCGCGTCCACGTCGCCCCTGTCCGCCACGTCCACCCGCACGAACGAGCCGCCGACCTGCTGCGCCGCGGCCTCGCCGGCGGCGGGGTCGAGGTCGGCGATCACCACGCGCGCGCCCTCGGCGGCGAAGCGCTTCGCGGTCGCCAGGCCGATGCCGCTGGCGCCGCCGGTGACCACGGCGACGCGGTCGCGCAGGCGGGCGGTGAGGTCGACGGCCGGGATGTCGGTCGAGGTCATGCTGCGGGGTCTCCTGTCGCGTAGAACACGTTCTTCGTGTCGGTGAAGGCCAGCGGGGCGTCCGGGCCGAGCTCGCGTCCGATGCCCGACCGCTTCATCCCGCCGAACGGGGCGGTGAACCGCACGGAGGAGTTCGAGTTGACGCTCAGCGCCCCCGCGCGGACGGCGCGCGACACCCGCAGGCCGCGGCCCAGGTCGCGCGTCCAGATGGAGCCGGAGAGGCCGTAGGCCGTGGCGTTCGCCAGCCGCACGCCCTCGGCCTCCCCGTCGAACGCCTGCACCGCCACGACGGGCCCGAAGACCTCGTCGGTCAGGATGCGGTCGTCGGCCCGGTCGGGCAGCAGCACGGCCGGCGCGAACCAGAAGCCCGGGCCCGTGGGCGCCTGCCCGCGGAAGGCGACGGGGGTCGAGCCGTCCAGGAAGCCGGCCACCCGCTCGCGGTGCTCCGCCGACACCAGCGGACCCATCTGCACCCCGGTCTCGCGCGGGTCGCCGACGCGCCAGGCGGCGACGGCGGGCTCGAGGCGCTCCAGGAACGCGTCGAGCACGCTCCGCTCCACCAGGATCCGGCTGCGGGCGCAGCAGTCCTGGCCGGCGTTGTCGAACACGGCGCCCGGCGCGGCGGCCGCGGCGGCGTCCAGGTCCGCGTCGGCGAAGACCAGGTTCGCGCTCTTGCCGCCCAGCTCGAGCGTCACCGGCTTCACCTGCTCCGCCGCCAGCGCCATCACGCGGGAGCCCGTGCGGGTCGAGCCCGTGAAGACGACCTTCGCGACGTCGGGGTGCCGCACCAGCGCCTCGCCCGCCTCGTCGCCCCGACCGGGCACGACCTGCAGCAGCCCGTCCGGCAGCCCCGCCTCGAGCGCCAGCTCCGCCAGCCGCAGCGCGGTCAGCGGCGTCCACTCCGCCGGCTTCAGCACGACGGCGTTGCCCGCGGCGAGCGCGGGCGCGAACCCCCAGGCCGCGATGGTCATCGGGAAGTTCCAGGGCACGATCACGCCCACGACGCCCAGCGGTTCGTGGAACGTCACGTCGATGCCGCCGGCGACCGGGATCTGCTGTCCGATCAGGCGTTCCGGCGAGCCGGAGTAGTACTCGAGCACGTCGCGCACGTGCCCCGCCTCCCAGCGGGCGGAGTCGATCGGGTGCCCGGAGTTGCGCACCTCGAGCGCGGCCAGCTCCTCCCCCGCGGCGTCGACCGCCGCGGCGAAGCGCCGCAGCAGGCGCGCGCGGTCGGCCGGGGCCAGCGCGGCCCAGCCCTCCTGCGCGCGGGCGGCACGGCGCACCGCCGCGTCGACCTCGCCCCGGTCGGCCATGCCGACCTCGGTGAACGCCTCGCCGGTGGCGGGGTCGACGATCGCGAACGCCGTGCTCATCGGACGCCCTCCTGCGCGGTGACGGAGTCGCGGGCTGCGGTCACCAGCGCCGCGAAGAGGCGCCGGTCGGCCGCGTCCTGCTCCGGGTGCCACTGCACGCCCAGCACGAACGCGTGCTCCGGCGACTCGACGGCCTCGATCAGCCCGTCGGCGGAGCGCGCGGCGACGACCAGGCCGTCGGCGACGCGGTCGAGCACCTGGTGGTGGTGGCAGTGCACCGTCAGCCGGTCGCCGACCGCGCCCAGCACGTCGCGCACGCGGGTGCCGTCGACGACCTCGACGTCGGTGGGCGCGAAGGCGCCCGGCGCCTCGCCGTGGTCCGCGTCGGTCAGGTCGGGCACGTGCTGCGCCAGCGTGCCGCCCAGCACGGTGTTCAGCAGCTGCACGCCGCGGCAGATGGCCAGCACCGGCAGGTCGCGCGCGAGGGCGCGCTCGGTCAGCGCGGCCTCCCACGCGTCCCGGTCGAGCCGGGGCGTCTGCGTGTGCGGCCCGCGCTCCGCGCCGTAGCGGGCGGGGTCCACGTCCGCGCCGCCGGTGAGCACCAGCGCGTCGACCGCGTCGAGCACCCGCTCGACCACCGCGTCGTCGAACGGCTGCGGCGGCAGCAGCAGCGGGGTGCCGCCGCCCTCCTCCACGCCCAGCAGGTAGGTCTCCGGCACCAGCGCGAAGCGCTCGTCCCACGGCCCCTGCACGGCGCGCTCCAGGTAGGTCGTGACGCCGACCAGCGGCCTCCGCTCAGCCACGCTCGAAGCCCCGTACGCGCTCCCAGTCGGTGACGGCGGCGTTGAAGGCCGCCAGCTCGACGCGGGCGTTGTTCAGGTAGTGCTCCACCACGTCCTCCCCGAAGGCCCGCCGCGCCAGGGCGGAGGCGCCGAACAGCTGCGCGGCCTCGCCCAGCGTGGTGGGCAGGCGCGGCTTGTCGCTCTCGTAGGCGTTGCCCGTGAACGCCTCCTCGAGCGGCAGCTCCCGCTCGATGCCGTCGATGCCGGCCGCGATCATCGCCGCGAGCGCCAGGTACTGGTTCACGTCCCCGCCGGGTGCGCGGTTCTCGAAGCGCAGCGACTGCCCGCGCCCCACCAGCCGCAGTGCGCAGGTGCGGTTGTCGAGGCCCCAGGCGACCGCGGTCGGTGCGAAGCTGCCGTCCTGATACCGCTTGTACGAGTTGATGTTCGGCGCGAAGAACAGGGTCAGGTCGCGCAGGTGCGCCAGCTGCCCCGCCAGGAAGTGCTCCATCAGCGGCGAGAAGCCGTGGGGCCGGCCGGCGTCCGCCATCGCCGGCGACCCGTCCGCGCCGCGCACCGACAGGTGGATGTGGCACGAGTTGCCCTCGCGCTCGTTGAACTTGGCCATGAACGTCAGCGCCTTGCCGTGCGCGTCCGCGATCTCCTTGGCGCCGTTCTTGTACAGCGCGTGGTTGTCGCAGGTCGTCAGCGCATGCGCGTAGCGGAATGCGATCTCCTGCTGGCCGAGGTTGCACTCGCCCTTCACGCCCTCGCAGTACATGCCGGCGCCGTCCATCGCCAGGCGGATGTCCCGCAGCAGCGGCTCCATGCGGGTGGAGGCGAGCAGCGCGTAGTCGATGTTGTAGTCGCTGGCCGCGGTGAGGCCGCGGTACCCCTTCGCCCAGGCCTGACGGTAGGTGTCGTCGAAGACGATGAACTCCAGCTCGGTGCCGGCGAACGGCACCAGGCCGTGCTCGGCCAGCCGTTCGATCTGCCGCTTGAGGATCTGCCGCGGCGACACGGCGACCGCCGCGCCGTGGTCCTCGCCGTCGCCCGGGACCAGCTCGAGGTCGGCCATCACCAGCACGGTGCCGGGCAGCCACGGCGTGCGGCGCAGGGTCGACAGGTCCGGCCGCAGCACCATGTCGCCGTACCCGGCCTCCCAGGAGGAGATCGCGTAGCCGTCGACGGTGTTCATGTCCATGTCGACGGCCAGCAGGTAGTTGCACGCCTCCCCGCCGTGACCCGCCAGCTCCTCCAGGAACAGGCGCACCGAGGCGCGCTTGCCGACCAGACGGCCCTGCATGTCGGCGAAGGCGATGATCACGGTGTCGACCAGGCCGGCCGCGGCGTCGGCGCGCAGGTCGTCCAGCGTCAGGTTGCCCGTGGCGGGCGGAGCGGTGGACTCGGGCATCGACGCCTCCAAAGGTCGGTCTTCGGACCTTCCGAACGATAGCGGCGCCGAAGCTGTTACCGCGACGAAACATCAATGGTCGACTCGGCGACCTTCCCGTCAATAGGCTGCGCGCGTCCGCACCGTCGCGGCACCCTCCGCCCCCGTCGTCAGGAGCGCCATGTCGACCCCCTCCCGGCCCTCGTCCGTCACCTACCGGGAGGCGGAGGCGGGCTACTTCGAGAAGCGACAGCTGAAGCGCTCCGCCGGCTTCTGGGGCATCTGGGGCATCGGCGTCGCCGCGGTGATCTCCGGCGCCTTCTCCGGCTGGAACTTCGGCACCGAGACCGCCGGCTTCGGCGGCATGGCGATCGCGCTGGTGGTCGTGATCGTCATGTACTTCTGCCTGCTGTTCTCGATCGGCGAGATGAGCGCGGCGATGCCGCACACCGGCGGCGCCTACTCCTTCGCCCGCGCGGCCCTCGGCCCCTGGGGCGGCTTCGTCACGGGGCTCGCGGAGTCGATCGAGTACGTGATGACCACCGCGGTCGTCGTCTTCTTCGCCGGCCAGTACGCGGACGCGGCCCTCAGCGACTTCACCGGCCTGAGCCTGCCGCAGCCCGTGTGGTGGGCGGTGCTCTACCTGGTCTTCCTCGGCGTGAACATCCTGGGCGCGGCCATCGGCTTCCGCCTGGCCATCGTGGTGTCGGTGCTGGCCATCGCCATCCTCGCCGTGTTCGTCGCCGTCGCGTTCGCCACCGGCACCTTCTCCGTCGACCGGCTGTTCGACGTCGCGCCGACCGACGGCCGCTCGGCCTTCCTGCCGAACGGCGTGCTGCCGATCCTGTTCGTGCTGCCGTTCGCGATGTGGTTCTTCCTGGGCATCGAGGAGCTGCCGCTGGCCGCCGAGGAGACCCACGACCCGGCCCGCGTGATCCCGAAGGCGGGCTTCTGGGCGCTGCTCACCCTGCTGGCGGTCACCGTCGCGATCTTCATCGTCAACACCGGCGTGCTGGGGGCCACGGCCACCCAGGCGTCGCTGCAGCCGCTGCTGGACGGCTTCGACGCGATGGTGCCGAAGGAGCTGGCGGGCGTCCTGGCGCTCTTCGCCCTGATCGGCCTCCTCGCCAGCCTGCAGGGGATCATGTACGCCTACGGCCGCAACATGTACTCGCTGTCGCGCGCCGGCTACTACCCGCGGCTCCTCTCGCTGACCGGCCAGCGGCAGACCCCGTGGGTCGCGCTGATCGTCGGCGCCGCGATCGGCTTCGTGGCGCTGGTGATCGTGCAGGTGACCGGCGGCGACTCCGGCGTCGCCGGCGCCGTGGTGCTGAACATCGCGGTGTGGGGCGCGGTGCTCTCCTACATGCTGCAGATGGCCTCGTTCGTGATCCTGCGCCGCCGCTACCCCAGGGCCGTGCGGCCGTACACGAGCCCGACCGGCGTCCCCGGCGCGATCGTCGCGGGCGTCATCTCGCTGGCGATCTTCATCGGCTTCTTCCTCACCGGCATCACCGCCTACCTGCTCGCGATCGCCGCCATCGCGGTCGTCTACGTGATCGGCCTCGCGCTGTTCGCGGTGGTCGGGCGGCACAACCTGGTGCTGTCGCCGGAGGAGGAGTACGCGATGTCGGGCGGCCTGCACCGCGACCCGGAGGTCGAGGAGTACGACCGCACCTCCGCCCCCTGAGGGACTCGCGGATCCGCAGTTCTTCGGCGACACGCCGGGCCCGGAGGTCCAGGGCGCGGCGTGTCACCCACTTCTTGCGGATCCGCGCGGGTTCTGCGGATCCGCGAGGGAGCTCATTCCTCGGGAGCAGGTGGCCTCCTGCGGACCGGCGAGCGGGCCTGAGCGCGCGCGCAGACCGACCGGAGCAGGATGCGGTCCATGCCGCTGCCCATCGAGGACTACGCCCTGATCAGCGACTGCCAGTCCGCGGCCCTGGTGAGCCGCGACGGCAGCGTCGACTGGCTCTGCTTCCCGCGCTACGACTCCGCCAGCATGTTCGCAGCACTGCTGGGCGACGAGCACCACGGCCACTGGCTGATCGCACCCGTCGACCCCTCGGCGACGGCGACCCGCGAGTACGTGCCGAGCACGTTCATGCTCGTGACCACCTGGACGACGCAGCAGGGGGTCGTCCAGGTGACCGACTTCATGCCGCACGGCAACCGCCGGGCCGACGTGGTGCGGCGGGTGCGCGGCGTCTCCGGCTCGGTGGCGATGCGGGAGGAGCTGCGGATCCGGTTCGACTACGCCCGCGCGGTGCCGTGGGTGCGCCAGCTGCGCGACGAGCCGGTGGCCGGCATCGTCGCGACCGCGGGACCGGACGCGGTGGTCGTGCGCGGCCCGCGCCTGAAGGCGAAGGGCGAGTCGCACGTCGCCGAGTTCCAGGTCGCCGCGGGCGAGACGGTCGACGTGACGCTGACCTGGTACCCCTCGTACCGAGACGCTCCGCCGGCGCTCGACGTGGACGCCCTGCTCGAGTCGACGCGCGGGTGGTGGGAGGACTGGACCAGCGGCATCGAGCACGACGGCCCGTACCACGACCACGTGCTGCGGTCCCTCATCGTGCTGCGGGCGCTGACCCACGAGGACACGGGAGGCATCGCGGCCGCCGCGACCACGAGCCTCCCGGAGCAGTTCGGCGGCGCGCGCAACTGGGACTACCGCTACGTGTGGCTGCGGGACGCGTCGCTCACCCTCTCCGTGCTCGTCAACCACGGGTACTCGAACGAGGCGGTGCAGTGGCGCGGCTGGCTGCTGCGGGCGATCGCGGGCGACCCGAACGACGTGCAGATCATGTACGGCCTGGCCGGCGAGCGCGACCTGGTCGAGCGGGAGCTGCCGAACCTGCCCGGCTACGACGGCTCCTCGCCGGTGCGCATCGGCAACGGCGCGGTCGACCAGTACCAGGCCGACGTGATCGGCGAGGTCATGGTGGCGCTGCAGGAGGCCCGCGACCGCGGCGTGAAGGACGGCCAGCACGCCTGGCCCGTGCAGCGGGCGCTGATGCAGTTCCTCGAGCAGCACTGGGAGCGCAGGGACAGCGGCATCTGGGAGATGCGCGGCGCCGAGCGGTGGTTCACCCACTCCCGCGTGATGGTGTGGGCGGCCTTCGACCGCGCGATCAAGGCCCACGAGCGCTTCGGTCTGGCCGGGCCGGTGGCGCGCTGGCGCGCGCTGCGGTCCCGCCTGGAGGGCGAGATCGAGGACCAGGGCTTCGACAAGGAGCGCAACACGTACGTGCAGTCGTACGGCTCGAAGGAGGTCGACGCCTCGTTGCTGATCCTGCCGCAGGTGGGCTACGTGAAGGCGTCCGACCCCCGCATGCTCGGCACCGTCGCCGCGATCGAGCAGGACCTGATGCCGGACGGCCTGGTGATGCGGTACCGCTCGCAGCACAGCGACGACGGGCTGACGCCGGGCGAGTACCCCTTCCTGGCCTGCAGCTTCTGGCTGGTCGAGCAGTACGCGGCCAGCGGCGAGCACGAGGAGGCGGTCGCGCTGATGGATCGGCTGGTCGGGCTGGCGAACGACGTCGGGCTGCTGTCGGAGGAGTACGACGTGGCCGGCGGCAGGCAGGCGGGCAACACCCCGCAGGCCCTGTCGCACCTGGCGCTGGTGCGGGCCGCGGACGCGATCCAGGTCGGGCGCGAGATGCGGCACCGCTGAAGCAGCCGGCGCGGAGCCCGGAGCACTGGATCCGCCCTCAGTGCACTCCCCGGGATCGTTCAGACGCCGTCCATACGTTCGAGGTTCACGACGAAAGGACATTCCCGTGGCACAGGTCATCGAGACCATCGACGTCGACGTCCCGGTCGACAAGGCGTACAACCAGTGGACGCAGTTCGAGTCGTTCCCGCACTTCCTCAGCTTCGTCGAGTCGATCACCCAGGTCGACGACACCCACAACCACTGGAAGGTGAAGATGGGCGGGGTCGAGCGCGAGTTCGACGCCGAGATCACCGAGCAGCACCCCGACGAGCGGGTCGCCTGGAAGAGCACGGACGGCACGACCAACGCCGGCGTCGTCACCTTCCACAAGCTGTCGCCGACCTCCTCGCGCGTCGCCGTGCAGATCGACTGGGAGCCCGAGGGCCTGGTCGAGAAGGCCGGCGACGTGCTGGGGTTCGACACCCGCAGCGTGAAGAAGGATCTGCAGAACTTCAAGGAGTTCATCGAGGCCGCCCCGACCGAGACCGGCGCCTGGCGGGGAGACGTCCCCCGCGACTGACCGCAGGGTGAGGAGGGGCCGGTCGGCAGGACGCCGGCCGGCCCCTTCCCGTTGGGGGACGCGCCGCCCCGCGTCCACGCGCGCGACACCACGCCGCCCTAGCGTCGGCCGCGATGACGCTCTTCGATCAGGACCGGGCCGACGCCGGGCTGCAGCAGGCGCACGCGCGCTTCGCCGCCGAGGCCCGGGCCCACGACGCGGTGAGCCCCGCCCGCGTGGCGATCGGCCTGATCCGCGCCGGGCTGGCGATCTCGCTCACGGCCCTCCGGGCCCGGGGCGAGGTCGATCCGATCGCGCTGCGTCCCCGCGTGCTCGGAGTCTGACCGCTCGGTCCCGATCGATCCGCTGCGGCCTGCGGCGTCACCGCTGGTCGGCGGCCGTGCGGCTCCGCACCGGCGCCCCGACGCCCGTGAGCGGCCAGGTGCGCGGCAGGGCCAGCAGCACCAGGCCCAGCCCCCACGACAGCGCGACGATCAGCAGGAAGCCGCCCGGCGTGCGGTCGTCCTCCGCGACCCCGAGCAGGAACGCCAGCGGCACGTGGACGAACAGCACCACCAGGGCGGCCGCCGCCAGCCGGGACACGATGCGGGCGAGCCGCGCCGGTGCCCGGAGCAGCAGACGCTCCGCCAGCACGACCAGCCCGGCGGACACGACCAGCGCGATCGCCACCCCCAGCACGGGCAGCCCGAGCCGCAGCGGCTTGAGGTCGAAGCCGCTTCCCGGCAACCACGCCGCCCACAGCGCGAGGGCGACGGCGACGACCGCCCAGGGCCACGGGACGGGGAACCGGGCCCGCAGCCGGGAGAAGGCGGCGCCGGCCATCACCAGCAGCAGCCCGAGCGCGGACTGCCCGAGGCTCAGCGGCAGGCGGCTCATCGGCTCCGCCGCGGCCGCGGCGACCACGGCCGCGGCGACGGCCGCACCCCAGCGGACCGGCACCGGCACCCGCTCCAGCAGCCGCATCCACAGCGTCGCGAAGAAGAGCGCCGTCACGAACCAGATCGTCCAGAACGGGGTCACCGGGCCGCGACCGCCCAGCAGCAGACCCCAGGGGTCTGGCGGGTCGATCTGACCCCGAGCGACCAGCACCGGCACGACCGCGACCAGCACGATCAGCAGCCATGCCGCGTAGGGCACCAGCAGGGTGAGCGACCGCGAGCGCAGCTCGGACGCCACCGTGCGGCCCGGCTTCCACAGCACCCCGCTGAGGAAGAAGAAGACGGGCACGTGCCAGCTGTAGAAGAGCGGCCGCTGCAGCCCGTCGCCCCACAGGTGCCCCGCGACCACCGCGAGCATCGCGACCACGCGCACGGCGTCGATGCCGGCGCTGCGGACGGGAGCGATCACCGAGGGACCTCCGGCGGCTCGGCCTCCGGACGACGAAGGGCCGGTCCGCTGCGGACCGGCCCTCTGCACATCGCGGTACACCCCCCGGGACTTGAACCCGGAACCCACTGATTAAGAGTCAGTTGCTCTGCCAATTGAGCTAGAGGTGCGCACCGGTCGCGTCGGCGACCGAGAGAAGACGATAGCAGACAGCGAGAGGATGGACCCATGACCACAGCGACCCCCGCGCGCCTGCTCCCCGGCGATCAGGCCCCCGACTTCACCCTCCCCGACGCCTCCGGCAAGCCCGTCTCCCTGGCGGACCACCGCGGCAGCAAGGTCGTCGTCTACTTCTACCCGGCGGCGATGACGCCCGGGTGCACCACGGAGGCCTGCGACTTCCGCGACAGCCTGAACTCCCTGGCGGGCGCCGGGTACACCGTGCTCGGCATCTCCAAGGACGGCCAGCAGGCCCTGGCCGACTTCGCGGAGCAGCAGACGCTGAACTTCCCGCTGCTCTCGGACCCGACGCTCGAGGTGCACCGCGCCTACAGCGCCTTCGGCGAGCGCTCGCTCTACGGCAAGCAGGTGGAGGGCACGATCCGCTCGACCTTCGTGGTCGACGAGCAGGGACGCGTCTCGATCCCGCTCTACAACGTGAAGGCCACCGGGCACGTCGCGAGCCTGCGCAAGAAGCTCGGCATCGACTGATCAGGCCCGCTCGGTCGCCTCGCGCACGGGGCGGCTGAAGAGCAGCACCAGGCCCCCGATCGCCAGCACCAGCGCGGGCAGGCCGAAGCGCACGTCGGCGCCCGCTCCCTGCAGGGAGTAGGCGCCGACGAGCGCCTGCACCAGCTGCCACACGAGCGTCGCCGAGCGGGTCCAGGGGCGCGCCCGCCAGGTGCCGACGGCCACGACCGCCAGCAGCGCGGCCAGCAGCAGCACGAAGACCGCCACGGCGATGCCGGAGGTGACGCCGCCGTCCCCGAACGGCGACGCCGCCAGCGCCAGCAGGGCGATGACCACGGCCGCCACGGCCTCCACGGCCAGCACCGCGGCGAGCGCGACCAGCGCCGCCGGTCGAGCCGTCCTTCGACCGTCTTCCGATCCGCTCACAGCGACATCACAACTTCCATACCCTTGCCCGCTTCGAATGCCTGTGCCACCATGTTTCCGGATCGTTTCGGTGCCCACGAAGTCGAGGGCGAACGGTGACTGACGAGGGACGGGGAACCGTCTCTCTTCTGCTGTTTGGGCTCGCCCATCCTCGCAGCACGGCACCCGGACAGAGCTCGGACGAACGCTGCATGCCCGGAATCGCTACGACGCGCCTGGGATCACCCTCGTAACGAATGGAGCGCCCCGACGTGGATTGGCGTGACCGTGCTGCTTGCCTCACCGCAGACCCCGAACTGTTCTTCCCCGTCGGCAACACCGGGCCGGCGGTGGATCAGATCGAGCGCGCGAAGGGCGTCTGCGG